>JAIPFN010000011.1 GCA_021736615.1 Phycisphaerae bacterium
TGGCCGCAAAAAAGGAAACCCGGTTGCAAAGCTGATTAAGGCTTTCGATAGCCCAAGCGCCGACATGCGGGCCGGCGTTTGCACAGCCATAGGTTATCAGGGCGAAAGAGCAGAGCCTGCAATTGATCTGTTAGCCAAAGCTCTTTCGGATAAAGCCTCCACAGTTCGTGTCGCTGCCGCCTATGCAATAATGCGTACCGGCAAGCCCGGCCGCAGGGCAATACCCGACATGCTCAAGGCGGTAGTCAACCAGGAAAAGGAAAGCCCGCTCGAACCGGTTCTGCAGGCGTTGTCTTACAGCCTCGGAGCCGACGGCGTAAGTACCGCACCGCTTTATTTCGTCGGGATATTCCCGTCGACACCCGAAGGAGAAAACCCCCTGGACGGTATCGACCGTGACATTCTATATCCGGCTGTTGCACGCATGATCAGTGCACGCTCGGCTCGTATTCGTGACTGCGGAGCCTACGTTTTAAGATATTTCAACCGTGGCGACGTAAAAAATATGGCCCGTGAAATTTACAACCTCGCCAAATACAGAGCTCCTGATTTCGGAATGTTCTCGGACCGGGCATGCGGAAAAGGCATGGATATCCTTGCAAAGTTTCAGATTAGCGACGGCGTCAAAGTATGCGTTGATCATATCTTCGAAGATAGATGGGGCAGCTACTGGCGAGAGCCTCATCATTTTCTGACTTTACAGGAGTATGGTAAAACAGCGAGCTGCGAGCTTGACCGGCTCAATGACGCAATGTCCAAGCGTAAGGACGACAACCGCAAGATCGTCGAAGAAACGATTAAGGTGATCGAGACCGACAATCGCGACCTAAAACCGGTTACCATTAAGGATTTGCTCGACAAATGACATTCGTGCAAGTCTAAAAGAAATTTATAAATGAATTTTAACTCGATTATGGAGTAACACTCATGGCAGATTACATCCCGACGAGAGACGATGCCTTGGCTCTTTTAAAGGAATATAATACCGAAGACAGTCTGATCAGGCATGCCCTGGCAGTAGAAGGGGTCATGCGGCATTTTGCTGAAAAGCATGGAGAAGATTCCGAGAAATGGGGAATCATCGGTTTGGTCCATGATCTTGACTATCAGCAGTACCCGGATGAGCATTGCACAAAAACTGCGGAAATTCTCGATTCTCATGGATGGCCCAAAGACTATATTCGCGCCGTTGTATCTCACGGATGGGGAATCTGTTCGGATGTCGAACCAGTCGAGACAATGGAGAAGGTTCTTTATGCAGTTGATGAACTGACGGGGCTGGTAGCAACAACGGCATTGGTAAGGCCATCGAAGTCGGTGCTGGATGTCGAACCGAAATCAGTCAAGAAGAAATGGAAGGATAAGTCATTTGCCGCAAAAGTCAACAGGGAAGTTATCCAAAAGGGAGCAGAGATGCTTTCGATGGAACTGCCGGAACTGTTCAGGGAAACAATTGCAGGTATGCGTCAAGTTGCAGAGCAAATAGGGCTAAAGGGAAATTAGTTTTAACATCAAAAATATGAATCAATTATATAACCACGAAAGGATTATATATGTTTAAGCAGTTTGCTGTAATTTTATTTGTTCTTGTTTTATGCCTGCCGTGCACATATGTTTTCGCTGATGTCGCAGCAAAACCCGTCACATACGCCGATGGACGGCTTGGTAATGGTATCATTTCAGTTGTTTTTGATGAGCAGGGGACCTTCTCCATCTTTGATGCAAAGAGCAAGGATACTTTGCTTTCGGACGCTCGGTATGGTTTGCCGCGGGGCAGAAGCGGAAAAGTTGTTAAGATGTATGCCGAGGACATAAAGGATGATTTCGGTAACGGAAAACGTGTTATGCTGGAAGTTCACGACTTCGACGATCTGGGTTTCCGGGGATGGGGTAATCGCCCGTTTGGGTATCTGCTTTATTCGTATTCACTCTATGAAAATAACCCCGCATTGGTTTGTGGTTTCGGCGTTAGGATGCCCAACTATTTTAGCTTTCGACTTAAAGAAAGCACTCCGCTTGCAGGCGGCAAGTTCTTTGGCGGCAAGGAAATAAAAGAGCCTATGACGCTTAACGGTTCTGCAGGAGCGGAAAAAACGTTGGTAACAGCCGGGCTTACGCGTCGCAGCGCAAACAGCCTCATGCTCACCGGGCTGGTTGACGGCAGACGCCGCACAGCAGTCTTCGGCGGTCTGGCTAATGACGAGTTTGGCAAATTCGCGATCTTGCAGGATGGTTCGCCGACCTTTTACGCTGAAGACCCCATTGGTAAGCTTGTCGACGAGGACCAGACCTATATTGCCAAAGACACGTTTTACCTTGACGTATTCACGCAGGAGCCTTTCGAAGCTTTGGAGCGTTACGGTCTGGCGATGCGTCTTGCCAACAACGCCTCCCCCAACGTCTATGACTTCCCAGTGCTCTGCGGCTGGAGTGTCGGCCACATAAGCAAACTGCCCAATGTAAATAATTCGGCTAAACTGATCGAAGAACTCGAACAAGCCAATAAATGCGGCCTGACTAAATACACAAAAGTTTCTCTTCGCCTCGAACCGGATAAATACCATTTCGACACCGAACAGAGCTGGTGGGACGATGCCCACATGCAAAAGTTCAATCATCTCGTCGAGCCATATGAAACAATAGCCAAGTGGAGCAGGAAAATGAATTCCATGAACGGGGTTCCTTACATCTATATGCAGCTTGGCATGCCCTCGGATGATTTCGTAAGAAAGTATCCGCAGTACATGCTCTTTAACGACGGCTCCGAAGTTGACAAACGAACTCCCAACAAGAACTGGAAAAACAAACACCCTCACCATCAGCCGTACGTAACTTATGACTACACCGACAAGGAATACTCCAAACATTTTGTCAAGGTATGGAGCAAGCTTCACACCGACGGCATACAAGGTGTAAAGGTTGATTACCCCGCAACAGCCTGGCGTCCGGAAGGTGGCTTTGATGACCGCTACGCTACCACCAATAGTGCATACCGCCGTGCATTTACGCTGCTGCGTGAGGCGATGGGCAAAGACGGTCTGATCGACGAACGGAATCTCGGCGAGTCTTCACGTCCGTGTCTGGACGTCACTGCCGGTTTGGTAGACACCCAGCGTACCTGGGGCGACTCCAATAAATTTGTTCCAGAGATGGTATCCAAAAGCGGGCTTCGCTGGTACAAGAACCGTACGGTGTTCAATTACTACTCAGACACGAAAGGGGTGCACAATCTATCCGAAGGTATGCTGCAATCGTTGATTACAATGAACTTCCTGACGAGCGGACGCCTGGATCTGGCTACTTCATTTTCGCTGTTTACCCCTGAAGTCACTCACATCGTTTCACGAAGCTATCCGCATTATCGGGACGCAAAGACTGCCCGGCCGCTAGATGCATTTACCGGCGTCATCGACCCGCAGGTCTATGACCTCGAGCTTTCGCCTGACTGGCACCGGATCGCCCTTTACAACACAACAGAAAAAAGGTCGGTAGTTTCGACGGCCATAAGCGGCGAGCGTATCAATAACGCAATAGGCCTGGACCCGGCAGGACAATATCACGCCTACGAGTTCTGGACCGACACATATCTTGGCAAACTTCCCGGTACTGCTCGCATTGAAAGAGAGTTGAGCCCGAACCATTGCGCCATGATTTCAGTTCGCAAAGCCCAGCCTAATCCGCAGGTGATCAGCACCGACCGCCACATACTTCAGGGCTGGGTTGAGTTAAAAGATATAAAATGGGATGCCAAAAAAAGAACCTTAAGCGGCACGGCTAGTGTAATCGGAGGCGAACCCTTTAAGATCGTTATCGCGGGCAACGGAGCAAAGCCGCTTAAGTCAGAGGCAAAAGGCGGAAGCTCTGAACTTAAACCTCATGCGGTTGACGGTCTAAGCTGCCTGACACTCTCTGCAGATGCCAACACGGATATTAAATGGAAGCTGCAATACGAATAATGCAGAATCGAAAAGGAATCACTTTGCAAATATTTCTGAAAAAAGAATGCAAAGCTTGCTCAGAGAATACATGGGGTATATCTGGCGAGTAAAGGACTAACCTGCCCTGAGATCATGTCCGTCACATCTGCTGCTCGTCGTACCATTCAGCAGTGGGCGCATAAGTACAACGAGCAAGGAATTGCTGGCCTAAGAGACAAACCGCCAGTCTGCCGTGCTCCTTACACCGAGCGCATTAATTAATCGGAATTGGTATTTCAGCAGTTTTCACTGTTTTGTAAGTCCTTTTTTTATGCCCTTATGGCGCAAATCAGGTGAAAAAGTTCTCTCTCTTTTAGCGGTTCTGAATCAAACTGTTGTCTTGATTGCCAATTCATTAATCCTTCTGCAGCACCAATTCCTCTCTTAACTTTTTATAGGCTCTTACAAGCAAGGATTCTACCGAAGACTGAGACCATCCTGTCTGTTTTGAAATTTCAGCATGGCTTATCCCTTCGATCTTATGCATCTTAACTACTGTTCGCTGACGCGTATTAAGTTTTCCCAGAGCTTTTCTGACTGCAAAGATCTTCTCGTTTTTCTCATTTACCCCACAAGGATGCTCATTAGTGATCTTTAATAGCTCGGTTATTTGAGAATTTTCAATAGCTGTCCTCTTTTGCCTTCGTTTTTCATCGAGACACAGATTGACTACGATCCTGTATAACCAGGTCGTAAACTCGGCATCGGGCCTGTATTTTGGCGCAGCTTGCCGGACGCGAAGAAATACTTCCTGACAAACATCCTCGGCGAGAGACCATTGCCCCAGAATACGGTATGCAAGAGCCAGCACTTTCTCTTTATGACGAATATAGAGAAGACCAAGCCCGGAACTATTCCCCTGTGCAATTGAGCGCATCAACTGGCAGTCATCCAAAGCCTGGTCATTTTCATCGGTTAACGACATAAGTCAAATTGCTTTATTCTTAAGGGTTTATTCTGAAAGCCAGTTTTCTACGAAGATAACCAGGTCTTCCATACTCACCGAACCAAGCTTGTCAATATCTGTGCCCTGGCAATAATTATTCGTAATATCACAAGTTTCCAACATCCATTTCTGAGCAAGTTCGCTGAAGTCCTCCAAGTCAACATCGCAGTCATGGTCAAAGTCACCTGCCAGTTTTGTCGAGAATACCCATATTTCGCCGGGGGCGATGACATCGCTGGTTTTAATTACTACCTGCCAGTAGTAATTTTCCCCACAATCGAGATCACCTGCCGTACACCATGGTTTTGAAATATCCGAGGCAATGAGCTGCATGTTTGTCGGGTCTGTTCCAAGGTAGACATCGAATACCGGAATAAGATCACTGAACTCTGTTGATCGTGTCACTCTTTCCCAGTCGGGATCTCCCGAGTCCGGATATACCGCAGAACGGTCGCAGCCGCCGTCTTCAACAAAATCAGGATTTCCGGAAAATAGAATCCCCTCTACCTCGTAAGTATTCATATTTACCACAGGAGAACCGGAGCTGCCCATATATGTATCGAGATTGACCTGGAAATTATTTGGTTGAGTGTTTTCCTGTACCCATGCGTTGGATGCATATTTTCTGGGCAAACCCAGCGTGTGTCCTATGACGGTTACATTTTGAGCATCTGCGATTGTATCGCTTCTGCGTACGGCAATTGGAGCATGATTGGTTACTTCTCTATCGAGCCGAATAAGTGCCCAGTCCGAGTCGGCGGTTTGTGTTCTTGCAATAACTCCTTTGCAATAATAGACGTCCGAGGAATCAAAAGTAGTTACCGCCGTGGAACTGTTAAGCATTTTAAAACCAAATATAAACGCTCTGTCAGAACAGACGCTTGAACTTTCCAGACAGTGCCCGGTCGTTATCACAAGATCGGGAGCAACAAGAAAACCTGTGCATAATGAAGGGGACGGTTGATCCCTGAAAGGTTCGTCGGGACATAACGGTCTGCCGAATTGATCGAGATAATATTCGGCTAGCGTTTCAGTTGGTAAAGAATATGTCCCGTCTCCGTTGTCGGTAAGATCACCTGCAGAGACTAAAGCGACGGTAGAATCGCCAATTGCTTTTAGCGAAGGGTTTGTAACCTGGTACTCGTCGATTCGGTCATCTGTCCCGTATATGCCCTTCAGGGTAATTCCAGTTGAGGCAAGATTATCCAGAATAGTTTTCCCGCTGTCCCATGCGAGTGTAACGTCTCTTTCAATATTGTAAGCTTTGTCATCAGGATAGGGAGTTTCCGGGGCATCGACTAAAACGCAGTTGCATGTTACAGCAATAGTAAATGTTCCTATGGCACCGCGGTAACCGGCAACTCGCAGGAGATATGTATTGCCCGCTTCGAGACTCATTGTTAATTGAGACTGCGATCCGCAAGCGTCGTCATTACAGGCAAGTTCCGCTGCCGTGCAACTGTCATAAACCGAAAGGGTCGTGTCAAACTCGCTTTCGCAGAGATCAATAATATAGCTTTCGGTTTTTACCGGAGTATAGCTGAACCAGACATCATAGAAATCTTCATCGCCGCAAGAGCTTACGCTGGAACCGGTAGCGCTTTCGGTTGAGCCTGTGTATGGTACATTCAGCTCTAATGCAATAGCATTGGCACATTCGTCATTAACAGGTGCAGGAACACTTTCGGAGATATTTAACTGGTAATTGCCCATGGCCCCGTCATAACCGGACACTCTTACAACATAAGTCTGACCGGCTGTCAATGACGCAGTAAGTGCCGACTGGCTTGAACAACTGTCGTCATTACATCCCAGTTCGGTACCGCCGCAAGAATCGTACAGTGAAAGAACCGTATCAAAATCGCTGCCGCAAAGACTTAAATAATAATCTTTTGTTTCAGTTGGGGTAAAGCTGTGCCATACATCATAGAAGTCAAAATAATAACCGCAACTGCTTCCGGTATCTCCCAATGCCCCGGCATTGCTGCCTGAATACGGTACATCTTCGAATACTTCTATCGCACTTGCACAATCATCGTTTGCCGGCTGTGTAAAACGCTCTGAAGCGACAATAACATAATCACCCGTTTTGCCCCCTTTGCCGGCGATGCGAACCAGGTATCTCTGTCCGGCGGTTAAATCGACAACAACTTCTGATTGCAGATCGCACATATTGTCATTGCAGGCAAGCGAATTTCCACCGCAGCCGTCGTAGACGGATAATGTCGTATCGAAACTGCTTCCGCATAGGCTTATAGTGTGGTAACCGTCACTTGCAGGTGTAAACGAATGCCAGACATCGAGTTTGTCGTTGGTTGAGCAGCCGCTCGTTGCAATTCCGGTTGCGGCGTTGGTTGTGCCGTAGTAAGGCGTGTTAAGGGATAAATCGATTGCGTTTGCGCATTCGTCATTGATCGGCTGGACCAGATAGCGAGTTATGTCAAGAGCATAATTGCCGGTTGCTCCGTCATATCCGGCGATTCTTATATAATAGGCTTTGCCGCCGGTAAGTGGTACATCCAGTTTTGATTTTGACCCGCAGGCATCGTCGTTGCAGCCTATCTCTGTTCCCAGGTCGTCCAGTATGGAAAGTGAGGTATCGAAGTCGCTGTTGCAAAGGCTAATGGAGTAATCAGCGGTTGCAGTTGGAATGAAAAGGTGCCATACATCGTAAAAATCGTATCCGTCGGCGCAACTGCTTGAATCCTGCCCGGTG
>JAIPFN010000013.1 GCA_021736615.1 Phycisphaerae bacterium
ATTTTATCCGGTTTAGTTGTTACTTTCATTACACGTTACCTGTTTTCACGCAAAGACAATCGAGAATACACTCAAAAGGTAGTCACTGCAAATCAAGAAATACTTTATGCCGTTCGTCCTGGGATATCCGAGGGGGTTATTCCTACTGAAGATGTTTTAAGTTCTCTAATTTCAGCAACCGCCATTAAATATGGTGTTGATATGAATAATTTGCATAATACAAAATCCTTTGCTGATGTATTGATAAAAGAAGTAATGGATTCCAGCTTTATAGCAGCATCCACTAAAGCGGATTTTTGCCAGAAGTTATCACAACTCAGACCGACTGCAGAGCCAATGCAATCCACTGCTAGAACTGTTAGAAGTTCGTCTGAACTTTCAGATTATCGCCAGCGAATGGTTACGATGCTAAGTGTAATGATGGGAATTACGGTTTCTCTTACGACTGTTGTTCTTTCATTAAATAAATTCAGGACAAATCTAGATACGGATACGTTTTCTAAAAATGTTATTCTGGTGCCTACTTTAGTAGCCACCCTTGTAGTTACTGGAGTTACCTACTCAATGTGGATGGTTAGATTTCTTGAAAGGAAAATGAAAGATAAACAACACCGATCGTCCGTCATAGTTAATGATTTTAAGAAAATAATAAATAAAACAATTAAAGATGAAAACTGAGGCAAATAAAAAGGCTACGCTACTTTTTTCCAACAATTCAGGATTTTAAAATAAAAAACATTTCAATTAAAAATTACGTCATTTCATTTGCAGTAATATCAGCAATAGCCTGGATCATATTAGCCTGCCTGTCAGGTAAAGATTCGTCACAAATAAAAGACTTTCTTTCTCTAGTCCCCACGGCAATTATCATAGACGTCGTGATCTTAGCCGTTTTGCAAAATGGGCAAATAAAACGATATAGTTCGTGACAATTGTTGTAAATCAGTGGAATATTCTCATTACCTTTTTCTTTAATTCTTTTCTTCACGTCCTTCATGGTTAATTCCTATTTTAATGGTATAATGGGTATCAAGAATTTAGTTTCCATAATTTTTCGGCGTTCAAAAATGCTCAAAAACGCGCAAAAGTGACTAAAAAGCGCACAAAAACGTGAAAAAATGCAAATTTCTGACGTTTTTTGCCCCTAATTTCGCCCCTAAAACCCCAAAAACCATAGGTGGGAAATGTCGACAATGTCCAGAATCAGCAATCTCACACACCAAATTTCAGTTAATAGCTTGATATTTAGTTGAAATATGATAGCCTCTAAATGCGTCAAAAATCACACTAGCATTAATATAAATCCGGACATATCCTGTCAACTGAAAGGATGTAATGATGAAAAATAAACTGCTGACGATTTTAATCATAAGTACCGCTATTACAAGCGGTTGCAACGCCGAAAACACCCCCCCCCTACAGCCGGCGCAGATTAAAACCGTCATGACCAGGGTCGCCGACTGGCAGCTAGCCAACCCCAGCAAACACGAAACAACCGACTGGACCCACGGCGCCCTGTTCGCCGGCCTAACCGCCCACGCCCAAATGGCCGAAACCAACAAATACCACAACGCCCTACTAAATTTCGGCGAAAAAAACGCCTGGCAGCCCCATAAACGCATAAATAATGTTTATCACGCCGACGATCATGCTGTTGCGCAGATGTATATTGAAATGTACAAGAAATACAAAGATCCGAAAATGATCGCCCCTATTCAGCAGCTTTATGATTATATCCTGGCTAACCAGCCTGATACCCCGCTTACGCATGATAAAAACGAAAATAAGAAGCGTTTTAACTGGTGCGACGCTTTGTTTATGGCTCCGCCGGTGTGGGCCAAGCTTGCTCGCATTACCGGCGAGCAGAAGTACCTTGATTATATGAACAAGGAATGGTGGGCGACTACTGACTACCTGTTCGATACGGATGAGGACCTGTACTTCCGCGATGACCGTTTCTTTGAGAAGCGTGAAGCCAACGGCAAAAAGGTTTTCTGGTCACGTGGAAACGGCTGGGTGTTCGGCGGGCTGGTGCGGGTGCTTGAAGAAATGCCCGAAGATTATCCGGACCGGGCTAAGTATGTAGACATCTATAAAAAGATGGCTGCTAAGATCGTTAAGATCCAACCTGCCGAGGGTATGTGGCATTCGAGTTTGCTGGATCCGGTTACTTTCGGAACCAAAGAAGCCAGCGGCAGCGGGTTTTATTGTTACGGTCTTGCGTGGGGTATTAACCACGGGCTGCTGGACGCCGAGAAATATCTGCCTGCCGTTGAAAAAGCGTGGGTAGAACTTGTTAGCTGTGTTCATCTGGACGGTAAGCTTGGCAATGTTCAGCCTATCGGTGCAGATCCTCGCAAAGTAACCGACGATCAGACGGAGGTTTATGGCGTGGGGGCATTTCTGCTTGCAGGCAGCGAAGTTTATAAGATCGCTGTGCTGGGCGGCGGACGAGCTAAAAGCTTTACAGTAGTAAACCCGATCAATTCATTTAGAGACACGGAAACGATCAGCCTGAACTGGGACGACATTAAGGGTTCTGTTAAGGGACTTACAAAGAGTAATGTCGGTGTTTTTGAATTTAAGAGCAACCGATTTTTGGCTAAGCAGATCGTCGAAGACGGCGGTTCGACGGAAGTTCTTTTCCAGACGAATTTTGCGCCGGGTGAGAAGAAATATTTTCGTGTGATGGTTGAGCCAAAAAAACTGATACAGGCTGAGCTTGCAAATTCGGCAACGAGTCGTTTTGTGCCGGAGCGTAAGGATGATTTTGCGTGGGAAAATGACAAAGTCGGTTTTCGTATGTACGGGCCCGCTCTTGAAGATGAGACGATCACGTGCGGTATTGACACATTCGGAAAGAGTGTGCCTTATCTGATTATGGAGAAGATGCTGACGACAAAGGGTTACATCTATCATAAGGATCAGGGTGAAGGGGGCGATTTTTATAAGGTCGGCAATACGCTGGGATGCGGGGGTGCTGCACCATTCATCGATGGCAAGGTTTGTCTTGCTCCGAAGAATTTCAGCGAATGGAAGATAGTCGCTAACAGTGCTAACGGTGGGATCCGTACGGTCTTTGAATTGACCTATGCACCGTGGAAAGCCGGTTCGGTAACCGTCAGTGAGAAAAAACGGATTACCCTTGATATGGGCAGCAATCTTAACAAGATCGAATGTTTCTATTCATGCGATGACAAGAAAAACATTCCGGTTGCGGCGGGGATTATACTTCAAAAAAGCAGCGATAAGAAATTCACAAAACAGAATAATATTATTGCATACTGGCTTCCGGGCGACGGAAAGAACGGCAATATCGGCTGCGGTGTTGTTTTCCCGGCTGGGACAAAAGCAAAAACAATTGAAGCTGACGGTCATCTGCTGATGCAGGCAGATCATGATATGGCTAAACCGTTTGTTTATTACTCCGGGTCGTGCTGGGATAAGAATACAGAATTCAATACGTTCGAGAAGTGGCAGAAGTATTTGAATGGGTTTAAAGAACGTGTTGATAATCCCGTTGTAATTAATTACGAATGACGAATTACGAATTACGAATTGATGTTTCGGCCATCGGCCGAGGCTATTTATTTTGTTGATGGGTAAAAGGAAAGAGTTTTTAGCCATCCTACGTTATTTTTGTGAGTTTTATTTTGGAATAGTGGGTTTGATCGGGGAGCTTGCGCTCCCGCGCTTTTAGGGTTATAATTTTTTTTGGGGAAATGATATGAGAAGATTGGTTTTTACTTCGTTGTTTGTTTTGGTTAGTTCGTTTAATTTGGCCAGTTGCAGTGCTGCTGAGATTTCTCAGCAGGACGTCCGGAAGGTTCTTGATAAACCTGCCCAGGCGCATCCTCGTTTGTTTGTCAGTGATGCAGAGCTTGCGGGTATTAAGAACAGGATAAGTGCTTCTGATAACCTTAAGGTGCTGCACGAAGCGATTATCGGCAAGGCTGATAATTTGATCGATGAAAAACCGGTCGAACGCAAGAAGATCGGCAGGCGTCTTTTGAGTGTGTCGAGAGAGGCACTTGGCCGTATGTTCAACCTGGGCTGGGCGTACAGAACAACGGGCGATGAGAAGTACCTTAAACGCGCCGAAGTGGAAATGCTGGCGATAGCTGATTTTACAGACTGGAACCCGAGCCATTTTCTTGACGTGGCAGAGATGACGCTGGCTATGGCTGTCGGGTATGACTGGCTGTACAACGATCTGCCGGTTGAAAGCAGGAAGATCATTCGAGACGCGATAGTAAACATGGGAATCCAGAAATCACTTGATGGTAAAGGCTACAACTGGTGGATCAACTCTAATATCAACTGGAACCAGGTTTGTCATGCGGGCATGACCTGCGGAGCACTGGCGGTGATGGAAGACGAACCGGAACTGGCCGAAACGATCATTCACCGAAGCATCAACAAAGTACAGAACGCCATGGCCGAATATGAGCCGGACGGCGCTTACCCGGAAGGGCCGGGTTACTGGGTGTATGGTACGACTTATAATGTAATACTGATCGAAGCACTTGATTCGGTATTGGGGACAGACTTCGGGCTGTCTGAAAAGAGCGGTTTTGCTAAAAGCGCCGAGTACTATCTTCACGCGACCGGGCCGACGGGTTTGTATTTCAACTATGCCGACTGCGGATCGAAGGGAAGTATGGTTCCGACCGTTTCGTGGTTTGCAAAGAGATATAACAATCCGTCACTGCTGTGGAACCAGAAGATGATATTCGACAGAGCGGCCAAGAAAAAAAAGTCCGACGTTGCCAGCTATAGAACGGCAGTTTTGGCACTACTCTGGGCGACATCAGAGACGACAACGCCCACACGTCTGTCATGGATGGGGCAGGGGCAAAATCCGGTTGCAATGTTTAGAAACTCGTGGGATAGCGGTGCAACGTATCTGGCGATCAAGGGCGGATCGCCCAGTGTCAGCCATGCACACATGGACGTTGGTTCGTTTGTTGTCGACGCAGGCGGGGTTCGCTGGGCGATGGACCTTGGCAGCGAAAGCTATAACAGGATTGAAGAGTTTGGCATATCCCTTTGGGGCAAGAGCCAGGACGCCGACCGGTGGAAACTTTTCAGGTACGGCAACCATGGACATAATACGCTTGCAGTTAACGGAAAACTCCAAAAGGCCGATGGGTTTGCGCCGATGATTCGTTATTCCGATAAGAGTAAGTTTCCGCACGCGGCTGTGGACCTGACGGATGTTTACGCGGGACAATTGAAAAAGGCTGTCCGCGGGGCATCGCTTTTGCCGTCGGGGCAGGTGCTGATACAGGATGAGCTTGAGGCGGGCGAAGAGCCTGCGGTTGTTAGATGGAACATGGTGACGCCTGCGAAAGTGGATATAAAGTCGGATAGGACGGCGGTGCTTAGCCAGGAGGGTAAGACGATGCAGTTTGAGGTCGTTACGGATTCGAACGTCAAGGTAGCGACTTATTCGACCGAGCCTCGGAGCAAGTATGACGCTGAAAATCCAGATACACGAATGATCGGTTTCGATGTTGAATTGAAGGCGGGTGAAAAGGTTACGGTCAGGGTAGTTATGACACCGGGGGCGGAAGTTAAACCGCTTACCGGTGATATTAAAAATGTGGAAGGTTGGTCGGCGGCGATTTTGAACCGCTAATGGACTTAGGGCGGTCGAGCGGCAAACAAAAAGAATTTATCCGCGGATTACGCAGATTACACGGATTACTTTTAAATTTAAAAACAGTGGTGCTTGTTTTGTAGAATACCTCTTGCAACTTTTGTGAGTGGGGCTTGTTTTTCTTTTTTGCCACCGAGAACACAGAGGGCCACAGAGAAAAAAGAGAAAAGATAAGGACGACAGGTGTTGTGGGTTGCGTTTGTTGTTTTGAGTTTGTTATTTACCATGAAGAGCTTGAAGGTGAAAACATGAATCCCGACGTAAAGCCGGGACGCGAGCGGTTCATGAAGAAAAGAATTAAAAAAGAAATTGAAAGAATTTATAACTGAAAGATAAAAGGAATTAGACTTATGGAAGTTAGATATTCGCCTGACCCGGTTCGTTTTTGCCGGATGACGACACAGGAGGTTCGCGACAATTTTTTGATCGAGTCGCTTTTTAAGGCCGATACAATTGAAATGGTTTATTCGGATGTCGACCGGGCTATTACGGGGTCGGCGGTTCCGGTCAAAGGCGAGTTGGCATTGACTTCGGCTGACGAACTTCGAGCGGATTATTTTTGTCAGCGGCGCGAGCTTGGTATTTTAAACATCGGCGGCGAAGGCAGTGCAGCTATAGACGGCAAAAAGTATGAGATGAGCAATCTTGATTGTCTTTATGTCGGTAAGGGTACTAAGGAAATAACTTTTGCGAGCAGCGATGCGAAGTCGCCTGCGAAATACTATCTGCTCAGTTATCCGGCACACGCCGAATACCCGGTAGTGCATATTCAGCGGTCGCAGTCTACGCCGGTTGGGCTTGGGACTATCGAAGAGTCCAACAAGCGTACGATCTATAAATGCATTCATCCGGACAACGCCAGGAGTTGTCAGCTGGTGATGGGGTATACTGTTCTCGATCCGGGCTGTGTGTGGAATACGATGCCTGCGCATACGCATGAGCGGCGGATGGAAGTTTATATGTACTTTGATGTAGCAAAAGGCGCCCGCGTTTTTCACTTTATGGGCAAGCCGGATGAGACGAGGCATATATCCGTTGCTGACGGACAGGCGGTTATCTCGCCGAGCTGGTCGATACATTCCGGCGTAGGGACGGCGGCGTATACTTTCTGCTGGGGGATGGGCGGAGAGAACCAGGCGTTCGACGACATGGACCACCTGCAAATCGAAGATTTGAAATGACGAATGACGAATTATGAATTACGAATTACGAATTTAGGATTCGGCCTGGCGGCCGAGGCTGTTTTATTTTAAGGGAGCGATTATGATATTGGATCAGTTTAAATTGGATGGTAAGGTTGCTGTTGTTACGGGGGCGGCTCGCGGGCTTGGTCGCGGTATGGCGGTTGGGCTTGCCGAGGCCGGTGCGGATGTTGCTTTGGTTGATATTCTTGATATGGCCGAGAGCAAGGCGATGATCGAGGCTCTTGGGCGAAAGTGTATTGCTATCAGCGTCGATCTGAGCAAAAAGGCACCGGTCGACACTATCGTCAGTACCACAGTTGAACAGCTTGGCGGGATCGATATTTTGTTTAATAACGCCGGGATTATTCGGCGGGCACCGATCACCGAGTTTTCCGAAAAGGACTGGGACGATGTTATGGATATCAATATTCGCACGCTGTTTTTTCTGAGCCAGGCAGTCGGCAAGCAGATGATCAAACAGGGTCGCGGGGGCAAGATAGTCAACACCGCTTCGATGCTTAGTTTTCAGGGGGGGGTTTTTGTTCCGTCGTATACGGCGTCGAAAAGTGCTGTGATGGGGCTGACGCGTTTGCTGGCGAATGAGCTTGGTGCGTATAATATTAATGTCAACGCGATCGCGCCGGGGTATATGGCGACCGACAATACTAAGGCGTTACGTGAGGATCCGGTGCGGAATAAGGCGATACTTGATCGTATACCGGCTGGGCGATGGGGCAAACCGGAGGATCTTAAAGGCGTGGCGGTGTTCCTAGCTTCGGCGGCT
>JAIPFN010000014.1 GCA_021736615.1 Phycisphaerae bacterium
GTTAACCCGAATCTCGCGGCGATGGAAAGCCTGGTTCGCCTGCCGGGAGTAGGGCCTGCGACGGCAGAATCGATCATAGAATACAGACAGGATACCCCGGACGGAAAAGCCTTTACCAAACCGGCGGACCTGCAGAGCATTAAAGGGATCGGCCCGAAAACGGTCGAAAAGATAGAACCCTGGCTTAATTTTGAATGAATAATGACTCCCGACGTAAAGCCGGGATGTTCCATATTGTATAATGTATAATGAAGGAAACGGCTTCGGCCGAAACGTATAAATATGGCAGAGTGGGAAATCAGAAAAACATTAGGACAATGCTCGGGCACCGGAGAAGAATTTGCGGTCGGGCAGGAGTATTTTGCTGCGCTTGTGGCTATCGAAGAAGGCTTTGAAAGACGCGATTTCAGCGTAGAATACTGGCTAGAGCACAAACCGGAGGTTTATTGCTTCTGGAAAACGAAAATGGTCGACCCGGAAAATAAGAAAAAACTTTTCATCGATGACGAAATGCTGATGTCTTTTTTTGATCGGCTTGGCGAAGAGACCGATACTGAAAAGGTTAACTTCCGGTTCGTGCTTACGCTCGTACTTATGCGAAAACGAAAACTAAAGTACCTCTCCGACGCGATCAGAGACGGCAAAGAGATCTGGCACATGCGAGTCGCCGGCGAAGGCAGAGAAGTTACAGTAATAAACCCGCATCTTTCGGAAGACCAGATCGAAAGCCTCTCCGAACAGATGGGGCAAATAATGGAAGTCGACATCTAATCAAACTGACCTGACGGCCGGCTTGGAATTACTAATTACGTCCCGATGTACATCGGGATTGGAATCGCCTTCGGCGAGGCTATGCTATGGTTAATATTTTAAAACGCATTTTATTTTTGGTTTTGTTGGCGGCAATTCTTCCTTTGGCCGGTTGTCCCGGTCCCGGCAAACACATTGAACCCGATGCGATCATTAAAGGCATGGGCAGCATTGAAGCATCCGCCGCCGCCCTTAAAGCACACAAGGCCGGCATTATTCCAGTAATGGCATACGGCAAGCTCAAATATATCTACTTCGACAATGGCAGGAAAAAAGAGGAAAATCTCGACGCCAACCTCCGTTTCGACCCGCCAAACCTGTTGTTCTTTAACGCGACGAGCGCGCTCGGCGAGGCGATTCGGCTTGGGGCAAACGACGAGGAATTCTGGTTCCACATAAAGCCCAAAGAGGTCAGTCAGTACTTCTGGGGCACATGGAAGCAGCTTGGCCAATGCGAGAGCAACCTGCTTATCACCCCCGAGAGCATGCTCGATGCACTGGGAATGGTCACCGTCGATTCAAGCTGGATGCGGATGGATTACAACGGACAGGATATGCTTGTAAAACTCGGCGACGACGGCCGCGTTAAAAAAAGAATATTCGTAAACCGAAAAGGCTATCTCGTCAGCAGGATCGAGTATTATGACAATGAAGAATTTAAAACATTAACAGTGGATATGAGCGATTACAAGCCTGTTGGCGACGGCTCACCGATTCCAACGAAGATAAATATTACCGATTACAATATCGGCGAGGTAGAGGCAAAGATCGAGATCACATTGAAAAGCCCCAGGTTCTTAAAACCGGAGAAAATTAAAGAAAATCTTTTCAAACGGCCGCCGCCGAAGGGATTTAAGTCGATTTTTAAAATGAGCGATAATTGCAAGTTTGTAGAGCAATGAGGATTTCGTTAGTAGTAAGTGGTGTGTGGTAAGTGGTAAATGGATTTTAATTTCATTCAAGGATGGATTTATAATGGCTAAGTTAAAACTTTCAGAACGGATCAAGGCGGGGACGTTTTTTCTTGATGGGGCCATGGGCACCCAGTTGATCGACAGCGGCATAGAAATGGGCCGGTGCGGCGACTACCTTAGCGTTACCAACCCGGACGCGGTCAAAGCGGTTCACACAGCATACCTTAAAGCCGGCAGCGATGCCATTTCTACCAACACTTTCGGCGCAAATACCATCACACTGGCTAAGCACGGCATGGAAGGTGAACTGGAGAACATCTGCGTAAGTGGCGCAAAGAACGCTATCGACGCCGTCGAAGCCGTCTGCGGCAAAGATGCCGACAAGTACGTACTCGGCGACATCGGCCCTTCCGGAGATTTCTTTGAACCGGTAGGATTGCTCAAAGCCGAAGACCTTCGCACCGCGATCGCCGCACAGGCAGCGGCACTGGATAAAGGCGGCGTTGACGGATTCATTATCGAAACAATGACTGACCTTGAAGAGGCTGCAGCCGCTGTCGAAGCGGTTAAGTCCGTTTCGCAGTTGCCGGTGTTTATCTCTTTTGCGTTTGACCCGGCAGGCGGACGGTTCCGAACCATGATGGGAGTCAGTGCCGAGATGATCGTCGAAAGGCTCACACCACTGGGCGTAGACGCTATCGGGTTCAACTGCGGGTCGCTGGGTATGGACGAATACGTCAAACTGGCCGAGATTTTTGCCGACCTGCTGAAAGATACAAACACCCTGCTGATGGCAGAAGCAAACGCAGGCAAACCCGAACTCGTTGAGGGCGGAGTCAACTTCAGCCTGACCCCGGAAGATTTTGCCGTTGCCGGAGAAAAAATTCTCGCAGCCGGTGCCTCTATAATCGGCGGCTGCTGCGGAACAACACCGGCCCATATCGCGGCCCTGGCAGGAAAATCCGGAAACCCTTAATATAACCAGAACAAAACAACCCGTTAATCAGTTAATCGAGCTGAAATAATTCTCAAAAGCATTTTTTTGCTGCAAAAATATATTTTTGTTGCAAAATATGCGATTTCTGTAAAAATGTGTTCTGTCAAACAGTCAGTTTTCGGTTTGGTAAGGAAACCAGGCAGGCCCGATGCCGCCTATATGATATAGGATTACTGATAACTTATGGTTTTTACAATTCATAGATATATTTTTCGCGAGTTGATCCGCGTTTTTATTATGGCGACAATTGCGCTTACTTTTATGCTGAGCCTCGGTTCAATGCTTCAACCGATCCAGGAATTCGGAGTCAGCCCCCAGCAAGCCATCCACCTGCTCGGATATTTCCTGCCGATAACATTGACCGTTGTTTTGCCGATGAGTGCACTATTTTCCGCAGCGCTTATTTACGGCAGATTCGCAAGCGACAACGAACTGGCAGCCTGCAAAGCCAGCGGAATCAGCCTTATGACGCTGGTCTACCCCGGACTCTGCCTTGCCGTAGTCGTCGCTATAACCAATTTGATCCTGAGCTTTTATGTTGTCCCGGCATTTGTCATGCGTGCCGAAAAGTCCGTCCAGGGAAACGCCAAACAGATCGTCTTCAGGAATATCCAGCGAAAGGGATACTTCGAGATGCCCGGCAAGAGATTCCGCATCTATGCCGACCATGTCGTCCCCAAAGATGATATGCTTTACGGCGTGATCATGCTGGAATCAAAGAACGATGACATCACAAGGCAGATATTTGCCAAATCCGCAAGGATCATTATTAAAACCGAAAGCGACTATACCGAAGTGACCGCAATCGCCGAGGACACTTATCAACTCGACAAAAACGACAACCCGGCCTACTCCGACATGATCCCGACAATGACCAGATTCCCGCCGATGCTTGGCGATGAAATTAAATTCCAGAAGATCGACAGGCTTAAGGAAATTCGCGCAGACATGTCTAAATACGGTCCGGTAAGAAAAAAAGTACTCGCGGCAAGGGCACAATTAGCCACCGAAGCGCTCGCCGAAGACATCGCGAAAAAACTCGCCGACCCCGATGTTGGTGCCTACCATCTAACCTCCGAGGACAAGATATTAGTGGTATCCGCCGCCGGGTGTAAGTCACTTGGCGATAACACCATCACCCTTGCACCGCCGATAGAACTGCTCGAATATAACAAGTTCTCCCGAAAACTCAGCTTTACCTGGACTTCAGACAACGAGGCAGAACTGACATTTATCAGCGATCAGCCGGATTCAAAACTGGGATTGACGCTTAATAATACGTTTTGGAAAAAGACTGATGACTACAAGGGACGTGCCCCGCTTCTTAGTAAAGTTTTTCCGGGTATATATCTCACACCGGAAATCAGCAATAAATTGAATAAGCGAAACCGAAGCCTTATCGAGACGATCGCCACGATAGACAACCCCGATGCCGAATATCCCATTTTGACCGCCAAGCCTTCGCCGACGCTTATCAAGCTCAAGAAAGACGCCGACTATTCCATTTGGATCACTTCAAAAAAGATCCTCGCCGAGGTTCATACCAGGCTCGTATTCGGAATTGGATCGATAACGCTGATACTTTTCGCCGTGGCGCTTGGGATAATATTCAAAGGCGGACACCTGCTCAGCGCATTCGGCGCAAGCTCGATACCGGCTGCCGCTCTTATCGTATTTATCATGTCTGGCAAGGAACTGACCAAAACAGTAAACAAATCAATGCCGGAAATTACCGGTATCATCGTCATGTGGTCCGGACTTGCCTTACTTTCGATAATCGCGTTCATAATCTTCAGAAAACTAACAAGAACATAATAGCTGGAAGCTGATTGCTGAAAGCTGATTGCTGATCGCTAAAAAATGAAAACACTTGACAGATATGTAGCTAAAAGTTTTATAACGGGTTACTTTATTTCTTTTATGGTCCTGATCGGCCTTTGTATCGTCGTCGATTTTTTTGTCAATATCGACGAGTTCGCCGAACATACCGACAAAGGCGTAATGACCGTACTAATGAACATCGGATCATACTACGCTTCTGAAAGTGCGGTTTATTTCAGGGATCTTGCCGGTATGATCACCGTTCTTGCCGCGGTATTTTCGCTGGGCAAAATGACCAAGCACAACGAATTAATCGCGGTGATGGCATCGGGCGTAAGTCTTAAAAGGGTCATTGCTCCGATCATCTTACTCGCCATACTGTTTACAAGCTTTCACGTCATCGACCAGGAAATAATAATACCAAGGCTCGCCAACATGCTCGTAAGGGACCAGGACTATGACGCCGACAAAGGCAACGTATACTCAGTCTGGTTTATGGACGACACACAGGGTTCGCTGATCTGCACAACTAGATATATCGAGAAAACAGAAACGATGACAAACCCGACCTTCATCCTCCGCCAGCATGGCCAGAAACTTAACGACTGGACCGTCATAGGAAAGATCAAAGCCGACTCCGCCGTATATAACCACGAAAAAGAAAGATGGGATCTCAAAAACGGGGTAAGAACAATACTCAACGTAAACGCAGGCACAACAGAAGAAAGACTGCCCAAGTTCGACATCGTCGAACACTTCGCAACAGATGTCACACCGGACCAGATACCGCTTAGAAGGCAGGAAAGTTATAAGGCAATGTTAAGCTCGTCTCAACTGGCAAACCTGGCCAACCAGGAAACAAAGATCAAGGACCAGGCCGAACTCATCAGCCAGCAGAACTTCCGAATAACAGACCCCATCATCAATATGATAATGCTGATGATTGCCCTGCCGGTTCTTGTTTGCCGCGACCCCAAGGCGATGAAGCCTGCGATAGCAAAAAGTTTCGCGATAACCGCGTTGTGTTTCCTGGTCACCTTCGGATGCAAAATGGTTTCGACAGAACAGTTCATATTCGACAGAATCTGGCCGGAACTATGGGCCTGGTTGCCGATTCTCATCTTCTTCCCAATAGCACTGATAGAAATAGACTCAATGAAAACATAATCGTTTTATAGTTTTCAGACTCAAAATTTTCGGGAGTATTATGTATAAATTACGCATAGCCATAGTGTCAATCTTATTGATTACCTGCGTTCAAGGTTGCTTTGTTGAAAGAGTCAAGCTTGACAAACAACCACCTAATATACTGTTTATTCCCGTAGATGACCTTCGCCCGGAACTGGGTTGTTACGGAAATGACGTCATCAAAACCCCCAACATAGACAAACTTGCCAGGCAAGGTGTTATCTTCAAACGCGCCTATTGCCAGCAGGCCGTCTGCAATCCATCCAGGGCCAGTTTGCTTACCGGTTTGCGGCCGGATACCATAGAGGTATGGGATCTTTCCGCAAGTTTCAGAGACAACATGCCAAACGTCGTCACACTGCCTCAGTTTTTCAAACAAAAAGGATACACCACAATCGGCCTTGGCAAAACCTATCACAACGTCATTCCGGACCCTCTTTCATGGACAGAAAAACCAAAGATCGACGGTTTCCCCTTCGATCCCGATGCCGTTTATGCCGACCCTGAAAACCTGGCTGCGCAGGAGACTAAAAAACAGGCGCTCATTGAACAGGGAAAATCCAGAATTGACGAATACGGACACTGGTATCTAAAAGCCGATGCAACAGAAATGCCCGATGTACCTGACGACGCGTATTATGACGGTGCCCAAACAAACCTGGCCATTGAGAAATTACAAAACCTGGCAAAACAGCAAAAACCCTTTTTCCTTTCCGTAGGCTACTACCGCCCTCATCTGCCCTTTAACGCCCCTAAAAAATATTGGGATCTATATGACAGGGATCAACTCCCGCTCGCCGAAAATCAATTTGTCCCGCAAGGCAGTCCGCTCTATGCTATTCATGGAGACCAGGAATTAAGAAACTACGACGATTGTCACGACCTGCCCTTACCCGCCGACAAACCCTGGGATCAGGCAAGGCAAAGAGAAATGATACATGGATATTATGCCAGCGTCTCTTATGTCGATGCACAGATCGGCAGGCTTATCAATGAACTGGAAAGATTGGGCCTTAAAGAAAATACCATCATTGTTCTCTGGGGCGACCACGGCTGGAAATTAGGCGAGCATAACAGCTGGTGCAAAATGACCAATTACGAAATCGACACCCATGTCCCCATGATCTTCAGTGGTGCCGGCGTCAAGGCCAAAGGACAGTCCAGCGACGCACTGACCGAATTTGTGGATATTTACCCCACTCTGTGCGAGATGACCGGTTTCAAAATACCTCAAACCCTCGAAGGAACCAGCCTGGTGCCTCTTCTTGAAAAACCGGACACTCAATGGAAAACCGCTGCTTTCAGCCAATACCTTTTAGGCAGGTTCGGCCCGCCCGAAATGCGAAAACAAGAACGAATGGGCTATACGATGAGAACGGAGCGGTTCCGCTACGTAGAATGGTACGACTGGAAAAAGGAAGAAAAAAAACCGGGTGCCTTGTTAAACCGCGAACTGTTCGACCACACAACGGACCCCATGGAAAATAGAAACTTAGCCAACGACATTCTTTACAGCAAGACCGTTAAAGAACTATCTGAAAAACTAAAAGCAGGCTGGAAAAACGCAAAACCCCAAAAAAATATTAAGTAACCAGGCAGTGCATTCTTAAACTTGTAACTTTTGCAGCTTAAAGCTTAAGGCTTACGGCTTAAAGCTTAAAGCTTATTTTTCCCACACTTGTCGCGTATCTCTTTGTTAATCCGCACGCTGCACCAGTCTCTCCCGCACATCGTACAGTAGTCTGCGTCTTCCTTGGACTGGGACATCGTACTGCCCGCCCTCGCCTCCTCATGCATCCGCTGGGCCGTCTTCGGGTCGAGCGATTGGGATATATGCCCTTTCCAGTCAAGCTTCGCTCTCGCCGTG
>JAIPFN010000015.1 GCA_021736615.1 Phycisphaerae bacterium
GGCGTAAACGTTGCTCTCGTATCGACCGCAATCGAGGGCTACACCGCCGCTGGCATCCCATACGGCTCAACCTCCGGCAGCATCTACAAAAACATGCCCGCCATCTTCCGCAGAAAGTACGCCATCCCATATAACGTCTTCGAGATCAAAGATTACCAGGCAAAATATTACGCCGTCATGCGTATCGCGATGGAGCAGGACGCCGCGGTTGTCAGCACTGCCAACCCGTCATCAATCCTGAAAATGTGCGAAAAGGGAAATGAGTTTTCCGAAGAGATCATACGCGATATTCGCGACGGCACCTTGTCGTATAAATTTCCCATAGCTGACAATATTCACGATTCTATTGAAAAGAATTTGCATCCAAACCCTAAAAGAAGCGATGTTTTAGCCGACCTTAAAAACAAACGCGGCGGTCTCCTCGTACCTGCCGATTACTGGCCGAATCTCAGCCTCATAACCTGCTGGAAGGGCGGCACTGTCGGTCACTACATCGAAAAATTCCCGCAGTGGTTCAACCCGGACGGCGACAGAAACATCCCGATCCGTGACTGGGGCTACCTCTCCAGCGAGGCAAGATGCTCGATACCTCTTTCAGACGAAGGAAGCGCAGGAGCACTGGCCATAACGACTAATTTTTATGAGTTCGTAGACATCGACCAGCAGCAGCGAGACCCCGACAGACCTGACCAATGGGATTACCTCACAGCCGATCAGCTCAAAGACGGAGGCGAGTACTACATCTTCATTACGACAATGGGAGGCCTCTATCGCTACGACATAAACGACATAGTCAGGGTCGAAGGCTACTACAACAATACGCCCAGGATCACTTTCGTACGAAAGGGCCGCGACATGACAAACATAACCGGCCAAAAACTAAGCGCAAACCAGGTCATAGACGCAACCCATCGCGCAGCCGCCCAGGCCGGTATCACCGTGTTGCACTTCAGGGCAGAAGCCGACCTCGACCAAAGCAGGTACATAATAAACGTCGAATTCGTCGAGGACATAACCCAGGACAAAGGCAGAGATTTCCTCATCAACTTTGACGAAAATCTAAAGCATATCAACATCGAGTACAAGGGCAAACGAGATTCCATGCGACTTGCCGCCCCTGTACTCTTTGTAATGCGAACCGGCTGGTTTGAAAGACATCAGAAAGCAATGAACAAAAACGGCAGCAGAATCTTTCAGGCTAAAGAAAAAGTACTCTGCCCCGAAAGAACCCCTTTAACAGAACTGGAACCGGAACTAAAACAGGTAATAGAAATGACAGAAGTCCATCTTTAAGAAATCGACCATTTTTTTTACACTCAACAACATTTCCTGCCGATAGAGCAATTGAAACAGGAGGATGGACATACTCGTAGCGGGGGCTTCCAGCCCGCGGCTTTTTGAGTAAGTAGCGGGGGCTTCCAGCCCGCAGCTTTTTGAGTACGTAGCGGGGGCTTCCAGCCCACGGCTTTTGCAGTACGTAGTGTGGGCTTGAAATCCACATAATTAAAACCATGTCGGCAAGATGCCGACACTACGAAAACATGAGGAGAAAAACACATGACTATGGTAGACATGACTACGATCGACAAGATAGCCGATCACCTCGGCGAACACGCTGACTATTTGCTCGGCTTTGAACGGCCGAAAATATCGAAAAAACATCTGCATATCCCCGGCCCTGATTGGGTCGAACGCATTTTTAGTGTTACCGACCGGCCCGTCGGTGTCCTTGAGTCTCTAAAGCGTCTCTTCGGATCGGGGCGACTTGCAGGCACCGGCTATCTTTCGCTGCTGCCGGTCGACCAGGGCATAGAACATTCCGCCGGGGCATCCTTCGCTCCCAACATCGCCTATTTCGACCCTGAAAACATCGTCCGCCTCGCCATCGAGGGCGGGTGCAACGGAGTCGCTTCAACGCTTGGCGTCCTCGGCGCAGTTTCCAGGAAGTACGCTGACAAAATACCTTTCATCCTGAAGTTAAACCACAACGAACTATTGTCCTATCCAAACCGCCACGACCAGATTCTATTTGCCAGCGTCGAACAGGCCAAAGACCTTGGCGCCGTCGCCGTCGGAGCGACGATTTATTTCGGCTCGCCCGAGAGCCGCCGCCAGATCGTCGAGATAAGCGACGCCTTCCGCGCCGCCCACGAATTGGGGATGGCCACGATTCTATGGTGCTACCTCCGAAACAAAGCCTTCAAGGTCGACGGCGTTGACTACCATGCATCAAGCGACCTGACAGGACAGGCAAACTATCTTGGAGCAACCATCGAAGCCGACATCATCAAACAGAAACTCCCGGTAGACAACGGCGGCTACAAAGCCCTCAACGATGACCACACATTCGGAAAGTACGACGAGAGAATGTACACCGATCTAAATTCCGCCCATCCTATAGACCTGACCCGTTGGCAGGTAGTAAACAATTACATGGGACGTATCGGCCTGATAAATTCCGGCGGAGCATCCGGCAAAAACGATTTCAACGAGGCGGTCCAAACAGCCGTAATAAACAAGCGAGCAGGCGGAATAGGCCTGATAAGCGGCAGAAAGGCATTCCAGAAACCAATGGAAGAAGGAATCCAGCTTCTAAATGCAATACAGGACGTATACAAATGCAAGGACATAACAGTAGCATAACCGTAGCCGGTTTCCAGACCGCAGCTTTTGCAGTACGTAGCGGGGGCTTCCAGCCCGCAGCTGTTTTGAAATACAGTATTGACTTTACAGGTTGGCACCTTCAAGCTAAACTTGTCGGTGCTTACCTGCAAAATGATAACAAATAAAATTCGGAGAACAAAATGAATATCCTGGTCAGCGGTTCAAGAGGCTTTATCGGTTCGGCACTAGTAAAAAAATTACAGGACCAGGGTCACAAAGTCTCTCGTCTCGTCCGAAAGACAAGTGTTCAGCAGATGTACGATTTTATCTGGTCGCCTGATGAAGGATACGTCGACAAAGCGGCCTTTGACCGCTGCGACGCCGTCGTCCATCTCGCCGCCGAAAACATAGCCGGCCGGTGGTCAAAACAGAAGATGCAAAAGATCCGCCAAAGCCGTGTACAAGGCGCAAGAGTAATTTGCGATGCGATCATGTCACTCGAAACCCGCCCGCACGTATATCTTAGCGCATCCGGTATCGGTTATTACGGAAGCAGGGGCGATGATAAACTTCGCGAGGACCAGCCCTGCGGCACAGATTTCCTGGCCTTGGTATCCAAAGACAGAGAAGAAGTTTCCGACACGCTAAAAAGCTGCGGCGTCAGGGTTGTCAACGCCCGATTTGCAATGGTTTTAGACTCGACCGGCCCTTTAAGCAAAATGCTCGACTCTTTCCGGCTAGGTCTGGGCCCAAAATTCGGTGATGGACACCAATACTGGAGTTGGGTCACCCGGACAGACGCCGTAAGAGCTATAATACACGCAATTACCACCGAGTCAGTCAGCGGCCCGGTAAATGTCACCTCACCAAATCCGGTGACAAATACCCAGTTCGCAAAGACCCTGGCAAGTGTTTTGGGTAAACCGCAATTCCTGACAATTCCCGCACCAGTCGCCCGGGTAATGCTAGGGAAATTAGCCGATGCCCTTCTTTTATCAAGCATACGCGCAGAACCGGGAGTACTACTCGATTCCGGGTTTACTTTCGAGTACCCGGAACTAAAACAAGCCCTGGCAGCCATACTGGAACAGAAACCCGAAGCGCCAGCGCAGGGATAGATCCGTAATGTCGGCTAGAAGCCAACATCACGTCTGACTGCGTCAGAATGAAGTTTTAGATTTCGGTAATTAGTATTTTGAATTTGTTTAGGATTTAGATATCAGAATTTAGTGTTTGGGCGACAGCTCCGCTGACGCAGGGCCATAAAAACATTTAATAATTTCAATATTGCTTTTTTTTTTAAGTCCGTGTATATATAGATGCGTTAACTATTTTAAAAAGGAGAATAATATGGTTCGTAATCTAGTATCATGGTTTTTAATTGTTGTTTTCGCTGTAGCTTTTTGTGGTTTCATCGCCGGTTGTCAGGAAGATAAGGCCAAAGAACCGGCCAAAATAGAAGTCACCCCTGCTGTCGAGGAAACCCCCGTTGTTAAAGAGGCCCCTCCAGTCGTCAAAGAGGCTCCTCCCGTTATCGAAGCAAAGCCTGCTCTTCCGCAGGTTTCCATCGTAACCGACATGGGCGAGATCGTCGTCGAGCTTAACCCGGAAAAGGCTCCGATCACCGTTGAGAATTTTCTTCGGTATGTAAACGACGGTTTCTATGACGGACTTGTCTTTCATCGCGTATGGCCCGGCTTTATGATTCAGGGAGGCGGGTTTACCCCCGATTTGATCGAAAAGCCAACGAACCTGCCGATCAAGAACGAGGCAAATAACGGGCTAAGCAATCTCAGTGGAACAATAGCGATGGCCAGGCTTCCGCAGGCACATTCGGCAACGAGCCAGTTTTTTATCAACGTAGCTAATAATGTTGGTCTCGATTACGGAAAGAATGTCAAGGACCCGGCTGGTTACGCCGTTTTCGGAACGGTCATAAAGGGCATGGATGTTGCAGATAAAATCGTTAACGTGCCGACGACAACCAGTACCTCGAAAAAGGGAGCGGCATTGCAGCGATGCCCCAAAACACCAATAGTAATTAAATCTGTAAAAGTAATTAAGTAGACATCTTAAAGACCCGGAGTAAACATGAGTGCCAAAGTAGAAATGATAACAAGCAAGGGAACTATGACTATCGAGCTTAACGAAGAAGCTGCTCCGATAACTGCCAAAAATTTCCTCAGCTACGTCGACAAAGAGTTCTTCGACGGACTCATTTACCATCGTGTCATCCCCGGCTTTATGGTTCAGGGCGGCGGAATGGATGCCGACATGAAAGAAAAACCCAATGACGCCCCGATCCCGATAGAGTCCGACAACGGCCTCAAAAACGAGCGCGGTACTATTGCAATGGCACGCACCAACGACCCCAACAGCGCAACAAGCCAGTTCTTCATCAACCTCGTCGACAGCTTGTTCCTTGATTATACCGGCCCGGCAAACCCCGGCTATACCGTATTCGGCAAGGTCACAGACGGCATTGAGACCATCGACGAGATCGCAAAAGTTAAAACCGGCCGTAAGGGAATGCACGACGACGTACCCAAAGAACCGGTAACAATAGATTCCGTCAGAAGAGTATAGAAGACTGTAGGGGCACCCCTCGTGGGTGCCCAAAAAGCTCCGTAGTGCGATATTGTCAAATAATTCTACTTTAGCGTTTGTCATGGTTATGACGCGTCTTTTTTTTGCGTTGGGCTCCCGGATAAGCTATAATAAGCTTAACAGTGCCGTATTAATGGCCGATAATACATGTGGTCGGGGCCTAAAGCCCTCATAAAAAGCAACATATGTATGAAGCCATTTTTGGTGACAGGTTAACGAAAGCAGTCAATGACAGACAAAAAAGACACACATGTTAAAGAACCGACCGACTCACAGCTGCTCGAGCAGTACAAAGCCGGTAACGAAGAGGCTTTTCGAGAGATCGTTGAGCGGTACAAAAACCCGCTTTACGCGTTTCTAAGGCGGTTTTTGAACCGTCAGGACCTCGTCGAGGACGTTTTCCAGGAGACTTTCCTGCAACTTTATACCAGCAAAGACAAGTTTGACACCTCAAGACCCCTGCACCCTTGGCTTTTCACAATCGCTGCCAACAAGGCCAAGGACGCACTGCGAAAGATCCAGCGGGACGCCACGATGAGCATCGGGGCAATCGCCGATTCCGGCAACGTCTCGGTCGATGACGTGGTAAATCTCCTCGCGTCCTACAAGACAACCCCATCAGATGTCGCTTCCAAAGAGGAAACAGCCGTCCTGGTACGCCAGATTATCGCGGATATGCCCGAAAATCTGCGTGGAATTTTAATTTTAGCCTATTTTGAACAATTTTCTTACAAACAAATGGCAGACATACTCAGTATACCCATAGGTACGGTTAAGAGTCGCCTTCACACGGCGGTCGTCTATTTTACTAAAAAGTGGAAAGAGGCAAATCGGGGTTACAATACAGAATGATTACGTTAAGGCAGGAACAAAAAGACCTGGTACTGGACTATTTCTTCCAGTGCGGAACAGACGTGCACCTGGACAGTGCTAAACAATTAATCGAAAGCGATCCGCGCGCAAAGGATCTATATGAGCAGCTAAAGGCCAATCTGCAGCATCTCGATCATGTCGACCACGACGCCCATGCCGAGTGTCCGGACCATCTCGCTGAGATCACTGTAAACAAGCTCAAGGTCGCTTCGTCGGCTGAAAATGCGCGCCTTCAGACCCTGCTAGCCGAAGAAGGCGAAAAAGCTGCCGATTCATTTGCAACTCCTAATGACAATATCGACATCACACGATTCAGGAGTTTCTGGCAGAATCTCCCCGACGTTGCAACTGTTGCTTGTGTGCTTTTGATCGTCGCTTCTGTTTCTTTTCCGACGTTTAATCACATGCGAAGCAAAGCCCGCCAGATTGCCTGTAGTGCCGGTATGTTTCGTGTGGGCGAGGGTATCGCAAGTTATCGTAATGACAATAACGACAGCCTTCCAGCTGTTGCTACCGTTGCAGGCGATCCATGGTGGAAGGTCGGCGACCAGGGACAAAAGAACCAGTCAAACACACGGCATCCGTGGATTCTTGTAAAGAACGGTTATGTCGACGCGGCTGATTTCGTATGTCCGGGCCGCAAGGACGGCGTTAAGGCCGAGTTCACAAAAGAGCAATTGCAAAAGTTAAACGATTTCCCGTCACGCGGGCATATCAGTTACAGCTTTATGTTCATGTGCGACAAACGCGCAAAACGCCAGTGGAACGGCAGAACCGTTATCATGGCCGACCTGAACCCGATCTTTGAGGGCGTTTCTACTTCATCGAGCAGGGAGCAGTTCGAGGAACTGTCCATCGGAGACCAGCTTAGAAACGCGATGAGCAGCAACCACAAAAAGGGCCAGGTAATCCTCTTCATGGACGGCAGCGCGATGTATAAGAAGGTCCGCGTGATCTCCGGCGATGACATCTACACAGCCAGGGACAAAACGGCCTACACCGGCTGCGAGGTACCAGGCGACATACAGGACATCTTCCTGGTTCCATAATTCCTACCCGTAATACAGGTAAGTCCCCGAAAAAGTTGTCCATAGGTTGTCCATTTCTTTACCGCTTTTTTAATCGTGCGACAAAAAATGCCCGCAATGTCTATTGTGTTTACTGTTGCTTAGCAATCTAACCGGCAAAGATCACTCCTTAAATGCATAAATAATTGCTTTTTTTCCTTTTAATTTTCAAGATGCTCATTACAATGGAGAGGGCAACTTCCGAGGAATTCTCGGTAGTTTAGCTTGTCGTGCATTTTTGGATTGTTGCTTTTATTTTTTGCAGGCCGGTTCTTTTTAGTGAAGAGTCACCGAATAGTTCTTCGAACCGATCTTCGTCCATTTTGAGGATGTCTGACAATTTCAAATTTTGTCTTTCCGGGTGGAATTTGAACTGCTTGTTTTTGGCGGTTTTTTGTTTTGCGAATTTCTGGTATGGGCAGATTTCTATGCATTTGTCG
>JAIPFN010000016.1 GCA_021736615.1 Phycisphaerae bacterium
TCTTCCGATACGGTTGCCGGATACCTTGCCGCATGACAAATTAGGTGAGCTTAAAACAAAATTCGTTCCGATAGTTTCTTCGGGCAAGGCAGCGAAGCTAATTTTCAGGTCATGGGCAAAACAGTTCAACCACATACCCGACGGGGTAGTTGTAGAAGGGCCCCTTGCAGGCGGACACCTGGGTTTCCGCAAAGAGGACATCCCGAACCCCGATTTTTCGCTCGATAAGATTTTGCCGGAGGTTATCGACGCGGTAAAGCCATTCGAGGAAAAGTTCGATAAGAAAGTCCCCGTGATCGCTGCGGGAGGCGTGTATACCGGCGAAGACATCTACAAATACATCCAACTTGGCGCCAGCGGCGTGCAGATGGGGACCAGGTTTGTCGCGACAGAAGAATGTGATGCGTCTGACGTGTTTAAAGAAATGTACGTTAGCTGTCAGAAGGAAGACATCATTCTGATCGACAGCCCGGTAGGTCTGCCTGGAAGGGCTATAAGATGTAAGCTTTTCGACCGCATCATGTCGGGAGAAAAGGAAAAGTTCAAATGTCCCTGGAAGTGCCTGAGAACCTGCGATTTCAAGCATGTACCATATTGCATTGCCCATGCTCTGAGCCAGGCGAAATTAGGTAATATGGAAGAAGGTTTTGCATTTGCCGGGGCAAACGCCTACAGAGTCGACAAAATCATTCCCGTAAAAGAACTGGTTGAGACTCTAAAACAAGAGTACGAATCGGTTAACGCTACTTCAGACACATTGAAATAACTCAAACTGACCGGTTGGCCAGGTTCAGAATGAATAATGATTCCAGATAGATACGTGTTTTTCCGTTGAGACTTCCAGTTTTTATGAGATAATAAATGTACCAAGACTTTCCTGCCAATTCTTGACAATTGCGCATTGCTTCCGTAAGATTACTGCAAATTATGATTGAATAATTGTTTTTAATCTGAAAGTTGCAATTATGGGAATGTTTGATACGGCAGGTACGGATATGGGTACTGAACGTAAAGACAGTACTCTTAAAAAGCTCGAGCGTATGAAAATGTCGCTTTCCGGGCAGGAGCCGGATCGTGTTCCTATCAGCGATTTCTTCTGGGGAGGTTTTATCAAGCAGTGGCGAAAGGACCTGGGTTTGTCCGATGACGCCAATCCATACTACCATTACGACCTCGACTGGATCGTGACTGTTCCGAATATGGACCCGTTTATCCGTTCTTTTGAGACGATTAAGCAAGACGATCAGGAAGTGATTGTAAAGACCGGCTTTAATGCAATTATGCGTAAGAAGTTCGATGCTCCCATGCCGGAGTTTTTGGATTTTGAAACTGATACTATGGAGAAACTTGAGGCGTTGGAGTTTGACGATCCTTATGACAAAAGGCGTTATTTCGAGTTTGGCGACAATCAGATCGCAGGTGTCGGCGACGGTTTTGAAAGAAACTCTCCGCCATGGGTCGAGACGGTCAAGTCGCTGTATCCGGATTTTCCGGTTTTCGGAAGTATTATAGAAGTTAACGAATGCCTCACTCGCCTGATAGGTCCGGAAAATAATATGTTCTGGATTGGTATGTATCCCGAACGCATGAGTAAGGTGATCGCCAGGATCGGGCGGTTCTATCTGGACTGCGCAAAGGCCCAGATCGATGCCGCCGAAGGCTTCCTTGACGGTTTCGTGATATGGGGCGATGTTGCGTATAAGAACAATATGTTCTTTTCGCCGGACTACTGGCGGGAGAATTTCAAGCCATGGGTAAAGGCAATCGCAGAGCATGCTCATTCTAAGGGGTTGATGGTCATATACCACGGCTGTGGGGATGTGAGCAAAATTCTGGAAGACTATATCGAAGTGGGTATCGATGCGATGAATCCGCTGGAGGCAAAGGCCGATCTCGATGCGGTCGAACTTCGCAAAAAATTCGGCCTGAGACTGGGCATCTGCGGAAACAGCAATATGCAGGTGTGGGAAACCGGTGATAAGGATCTGATCCGAAAAGAGGTTCTACGTAAGCTCAACGCAGCTAAGGGCGGCAAGTACATTTTCCAGTCCGACCATTCCGTCGCCAGTAATATCTCCGGGCACACCTATGATTACATCGTCAAGCTTGTTCGTGAGTATGGAAATTATCCGCTAAACCTCGGCGAATATGATCTGTAAACCGCATGGATAAGAACCACGAATCAACACCAATAAACACGAATTATTTATGGAGATATATACTATGAAGCGATATGGGTCTGTTATTGGCGTTAGAGAAGAAAAGATCGACGAGTACAAAGAATTGCATGCGGCGGTTTGGCCGGATGTCTTGAAGATGATCAGCGATTGCAATATTACAAATTACTCGATTTATCTTCGCAAAATGCCCGATGGCAAATATTATCTGTTTAGCTACTTCGAATATACCGGCGATGACTTCGCTGCCGATTGCGCAAAGATGGCTGCCGATGCGACTACCCAGAAGTGGTGGGATGTTTGCATGCCTTGCCAGCAGCCCCTTGAGGATCGCGCAGAGGGTCAGTGGTGGGCGGATATGGAAGAGGTGTTCCACTGCGATTGATAACCGGTTTTTGCCCTGAACAAAAACTCGATATTTATTAAGGGAATGATGATGATACCAATTACTCCAAACCCGGTCGCCGGCGTGGCCCTTCATGGAACAGGCGCTTTGTTAGCGGCTAACTGTTATGCTCCGCAAAAGTTTATCCGCAACTGGTCGTGGGAGACGTTCTGGATCGTTCAAGCGGCGTTTTGCTGGCTGATCTGGCCGATAGTCGGTGCTATGCTCACTATCCCGGAACTCGGTGCGGTAATTACAGAGGCTTTGGATAAGTATCCGAAGGAGCTTGCTTTTTCGTTTTTGTTTAGCCTTGCTTACGGTGTTGGGGGGATTGCCTTTAACTACTCGATCAGGTACATTGGTTTTTCTCTTACATACGCTATTGCCGTTGGCCTGTCGGGTATTCTCGGTGCGATTGTTCCGCCGCTGGTTCGTGGTGAGCTAATGGATGAAATGGCCAAACCAGGTGCTGTCTGGATTATTACCGGTATGGCGGCAGGAACTCTTGGCATTGCTTTTTGCGGAGTTGCAGGACGGTTCAAAGAGCTTGGCCTTAGCGAAAAGGAAGGCGGCAAGGGTGAGTTTTCACTTATCAAAGGATTGCTGCTTTCTATATTGGCAGGGATTCTTTCGGCTGTTTATGGTTTTGCGATTGAAGTAACCGCACCGGTTATTCAAATAGCCGCCGAACACGGTGCCGGTCATTGGCAGGGAAATATCGCTTACCTGACGGCTAACACGGGGGCATTTGTTACCTCGGTGATCTATGCTTTGTTCCTTGCCCGGAAAAATCGCTCGATTAGAGAATTTGTCAAAATTGAAAAGACTGATGAAAAGGCCAGTTTGTTCGGCAACTACGTACTTGCGATGCTTGTCGGTACTCTCTGGTACGGCCAGTTCTTCTTTTACAATCTTGGCCACGTGCGAATGGGCAAGGATTACGAGTTTACAAGCTGGGCGATTCACATGACCATGCTGGTTTTGCTGAGTAACCTGACGGGTGTATTTTTCCGCGAGTGGAAAGGCTGCAACCGCCGGACAATTATTTTCATTGTGCTGGGTCTAGCTGTTTTAATGGCGGCAGTTGTGATGCTCACGTATGGTAACTATATAGCCAGTTAACCCTGGCAATACAAAACTGTTTGCTCTATTCCAATGCACTATAATATGTGAATCTATTTAGCATGAACGCTGGTGGTTAAGAGTAAACTGATCAGCGTGACTAAGCAGATTCATTTGATATTTATTGCGAATACCCTTTATTTTTCGTTATTTACCTTGCGAATTTCCAGCAGGCCGGCTGGCGGTACTTTCCAGGCTTTTGCCCCTGCACCGATAGCCTCTACAGTCTCGCTCACCACTTTTCCGCGGGTATCGAAGATGCGGATTCGGGCATTGCCGAAATCCTTGCTGAACAGCACCACGACCCCATCTGAATTTGACTGGCCGTTTACCACATCGATCTTCGCCGGTGCATCAGAGCCGGGTTTTACGATCATATCCTGATAGAGGGCAGCGATAAGTTTATCGTCAGTCCGTGCTGATACCATCGGGTAGTTTTGTCCGGGAGAGACAGGCATAAACTCGCCGTCGAGCAGTACGTCGCGGTTGGTTTTGCAATAGTTCATCCAGAAACCGATCATATCCCGGTGGTCCTGGGAAACTTCTGAGAGCCTTACGGATATCTGCGGGACAGCAAACAGTATATTAAGAATTTGCAGGGCTGCGGTCTCGACCGGCTCGTCCGGGTGCCAGATTATCGGGTCGCTGTGTACGGTGGTGTTATCGCAGAGCAGCCGAACATCAACGGTGAGTTTGCGGTTAACTGCGGCTGTATAGGGGCAATCGACCGCGCGAAACGCATTGCCGTACTTGCGCATCAAAGGGCCGTTGTACGGTTGACGGAACTCGATTGCGATATCGGGTTTTATATTTCGAAGTCTTGCCATAACATCCGTCAGTAACCGGTCAACTGCCTTGTCAACAGAGGCATAATCGCGTCCGTCTTCGGCAGTGAGAACAGTTTTACCGTCCGGGGCGAACATACCAATAAAGTCAAGTTTCAGACCGTCGAGCCCCCAGTCGCGAACAGCATTTTCATATATTCCGATCAGATATTCTCGCACCTCGGGATAACGCGGATCAAGGACGTGTGCCTGCAAACCAGAACTGAATTTCAGCGTCTTGCCTTCAAATTTCTTGATCGCCTCGGATTTAATACCGGCCATAGGTACCGAATACCAGAGCCATATCTTCTGGTCGAGTGCGTGGATACGATCGACAAAGCCTTTCATGTCAGGTATACGTTCTGGCTTCCAGTCGCCGGTGTATGCGTAACCGCGGTTGGAATCCAATGTCTGCCAGCCGTCATCGACGATAACGCCTTCAAGACCGAGTTCGCCGCCGATGCGACAGTCTTCGACGATTCTATCCGGATCAACACTCTGGTGATAGTTATACCAGGTCGAGTAAACCGGCACACGCACAGCTTCGGGGACGGGAGCGGGCGTATAATTGTCCTGCGCGGCCCACCATTTTGCGGTATCCTTGAGAACCTTGTAGTATGGTTTTGAGCGGCTGTCAAAACGCAGGGTGACCTGGTATTTTTCCAGTACAGGATGTTTTTCCTTGAACAGGCTTGCGGTGAAATACATACGGCCGTCCTCTTCCTTGACCCCGCCTCGGATCGTGATCGGACGCAAGCAGTCAGAGAATGCAACTGTAAAGCGGTTCTGGTCGGCCTGGCTGATATAGGTTATCAAAGGAGCACGCTGGACGGCGCGTGATTCGATCCTGGTACCTCCGAAATCAAGCTTTTCCTTGCTATAGTCAGATACCCAGACGCTGTCGATGTCAACTGTAGGGATATCCCATTTAATGTCGAACGCCGGCGGAGCAGCCCCTTTGTCGGACTCAAGCGTCAAAGTTGCCAGCATCACGCCCGCCTCGGGGTATTCCACGTCCCATACTGCCTTGAACGTGCCAAGGTCACTTTCGATAGAAATATCCTTCGGGTTAACACTTAATGTAGGCGATTTGTCTGTGCCTGTTTTGCCCGTGATCGCCTTGCAGACTGTTTCTGCTATGATTTTCGCACCAGCGGCATTGGGATGTACCGTATCCGGGAACAACTCCTTTTTGCCGCTAAGGGCCGTGTACAGGTCGATGATCTTAACGTTTGTTTTTTTTGCAACTACATCTATCAAAGGCATGACTTCTTCTTTCATGACCTTGTCGGTGATTCCCCATTGCCCGGGGTAAGCCGGAACCGGGTAGCATATCCAGACAGTCGGTTTGCTGTCGAGTTTTTGAAAACTTTGGACCAGTTCGACATAGTCTCCGACGTACTCGGCTTTATGTTTCCAGTTACCCGGTTTTGAATCGTTCGTCCCAAGCTTTATGACCACGGCATCAGGCTTAAACGCAAGGGCATTCTTATATGCGTTCAGATTCCAATAAGGTTTGTTGCCTTTCTTGAGCAAAGTCGCGGCGTTAACGCCGAAGTTTTCAACCGTAGAATATTCCCCAAGCATACCGGCGAGTTGTGCGGGATAACTATTATTGACCCGATCATTTATACCGGCCCCATAAGTAATGCTGTCGCCAACACAAGCTACACGGATCGATACCGGTTCTGCGGCAAATACCGTCAGAGAGGACAGAAACAAAGCAGATACAATAATTAAGTTGAACAATCTTCTTTTCATAACATCTCCTGTTTGAGAATAGTATACGGTGAATTCAACTCCAAGACGCAACTGAAGTTGAGTCAGGTCAACTTAACCTGATTGAATGATTATACATGGGCCGTTGCAGTTATGCAAGCCAAATCCCCATTTAAGGATATACGCAGGCGGGTTTATTTAGTGGCAAACAGTAATTTGGTGCTTTGATGGATTTTGTCAATATTTCGTTCTACAGGCATCCTGCCTATAACACATTGTCTCGAAACTTTCTTGCCTGCGACCTATGCTAATTCTGGAAATGGCTTTAAAGCCCTGTCAAATACCCCCAGGCTATAGGCTATTGCAAGTCCATAATTTGTAAACGCAACACCGGCGTTACTGGCAATGGCAAGCCTGCTAAGTACCTGCTGTTTGTTCCAGACGCATGCTCCGCAATGAATGACAACCTTATACGGTGAAATGTCATCCGGGAAATCCCGTCCGGCTACGATGTCGATATTCAGGTCATCGCCGACAAATTCTCTGAGCCACCGTGGCAGCTTAACTCTTCCGATGTCCTCGCCGATAGGGTGGTGCGTGCACGCCTCGGCAATGAGCACTTTGTCGCCACTCTTAAGTTTTCCGATAGCTTTAGCCCCGTCAACCATCTGCTTAAGGTCGCCCTTGAACCTGGCGAACAAGATCGAAAAGCTGGTAAGCGGAATGCTGTCAGGTACGATCTTGGAGATCATGTCAAAAGCCTGGCTGTCGGTAACCACTAGTTGCGGCGGTTCTTTCAGTAGTTTAAGTAATCCCTCGATCCTGTCTTCCTTTGCAACGATTGCCGTTGCATTCTTGTCAAGTACTTCGCGTATCGCCTGTACCTGTGCAAGCAGCATCCGGCCGCGAGGCGATTCGATATCCACCGGCGTAACCAGTATGACAACATCACCTTCGTCAACCAGTCCGTCAACCAGTGTCGCCGTGTCCAGCGGACTTTCCTTAACGCCGTCGATAAGAGCAGCTTTAAGTTCTTCCATACCGTCTGCGTTGAGCGCGTTTGTAGAGACAACTCTTTTAACGCCGGCCGCCTTTGCTGATGCCTCTACTGAGTCGTCGGCCCTTAAGTCGGATTTATTAGCTACAGCGATAACGGGCGTGCCCCGGTCCCTGAAAAGCCTGTAGAGCTGCTCTTCATAATCCTGCCACTTATCGGATACGATTATCGCGATATCTGTTCGCTCGACAACTTTCTTTGACTGTTCTACACGCATCTTGCCAAGCGCACCTATATCGTCGATACCTGCCGTGTCGATAAACACGACCGGTCCGATAGGCTGAAGTTCCATTACCTTCT
>JAIPFN010000017.1 GCA_021736615.1 Phycisphaerae bacterium
CGGCTGTCGGCCGCCCGAGAACGTAATCACGTGCAATTATATACTCGCTTCTGCCGATGCCCACACGCAGCCTGGCGTAATCCTGACTTCCGAGTTTGTTCTTTATATCCGAAAGCCCGTTATGACCGCCCGCCGAACCCTTCGCCCGGAGACGAATTCGACCCGGCTCTAAAGCCATGTCATCGGTTACCACTATTATGTTGTCAATAGACAACCGGTAAAAACCGACTGCCGTCGCAACTACCTGACCGCTTAAATTCATATAATTCTGCGGCTTAACAAGAAGAACCTTCTTATCGCCGACCATCCCGTCACCGACAAGACCGCCGAACTTTTTCTTCCTGACTTCTATCCCATACTGCCGGGCAAACGCGTCAATCACATCAAACCCGACATTATGACGCGTTCTTTCATATTCATTGCCGGGATTACCCAGTCCGACTATCATCACAACATCGGTCGCATCCTTGCTTAGCTCTTTGCGTTCGGCCTTCGCCTTCAATTTCTTAAAAAATCCGGCCATCGTTCAAATCTTCCGCAAAACACAAAACCGCAAGAACTATTCGCCTTCCGACTCTTCTTCTTTTTCGGTAATAACTTCAGGAGCCTGAGGTGCTTCTTCTTCAAGCTCTTCAGTAGTCTTAACCTCTGCGACCACGTAACAATTAAGAATAAGAGCTTCAGCGTCTGTCTTAAGAGTAGCTCCGGCTGGTAATTCAATGTCGCCGGCGTAAATTGCATCACCGACATTGATTTCCTTAACGTTGACTTCGATAGACTCTGGAATTTCGCTAACCTTACATTCGATCTCAATCGCGTCAAGATGGATATCAAGCATACCACCTTCCTGGGTTCCGGCGGCCGTACCTTTAATATTAAGTACGACATTAACAGTAACAAGCTCTGCAAGATTTACACGAATGAAATCAACGTGGATAAAATTCTTGCCAAGATAATCGTACTGAAGATCTTTAACCAGAAGCGTATCGGTCTTACCGTCGATCTCAATATCAAACAAACGTTGCCCATGGTGAATAGCTTCGGTAAATTCATGAAGACTCAAAGCAAAAGATGATGCCCCTTCGCCGTGACCATACATAACCGCCGGCAACTTACCTTGATTACGAAGAGCAACTGCCCTGCCTGTTCCGACCTGTTCTCTTGACTCGCCTTTTAATAAAATTCTATCTGCCATAACTTCCTCTAAATTAAACTTTCGCAGTTATTTCTTCGAACGGAACATCGCACTTACCGATTCGTTCCTGTGTATTCTTTTTATTGCCTCTCCGACAAGTTCGGAGACCGTTAACACTTTAATACCGTCAATCTTTTTTGCCGTCGAATTCAGCGGTATCGTATCTGTTACGACAACCTCGTCAAACGGAGCCGCTTCGATTCTTTCAAACGCCTGACCTGCAAAAACGCCGTGTGTCGCGCCTGCGATAATCCGTTTGGCACCTTTTTCCTTAAGCACTTGCGCGGCACCGCAAAGCGTTCCCGCCGTCGAGATCATATCGTCGCACATAATAATATTTCGCCCTTCAACCGAGCCGATAACTTCACCGCACTCAACTTCGCTGCCGCTGATGCGGCGCTTGTGAATAATAGCAAGCTCTGCGCCGAGTACCGAAGCATACTTTGCGGCTTTTTTCATATTACCGACATCAGGTGCCACGACCGTAAGGTCTTCAAGCTTCAAACCCCTGAAATACCGGGTAAGAACAGGCTCGGCCATCAGATGATCCATCGGGATATCGAAAAATCCCTGCAACTGAGCGGCATGCATGTCTATAGACATAACACGGTTGGCACCGGCGATAGTGATCAGGTTCGCCACCAGCTTGGCGGTGATCGGAACACGACCTTCGTCTTTACGATCCTGACGGGCATAACCGAAATACGGAATAACAGCAGTTATCCGTGCGGCACTTGCCCGGCGTAAACAGTCCAGGAAAATGAGAAGCTCCATAAGATTGGAATCAACCGGACAACTCGTCGACTGAATAACAAAACAGTCCTTGCCGCGAACATCATCTTCCAGCTTGATAAACTTCTCGCCATCAGGAAAAGGTTCTACCTTTGCACTGCCGAGAGCAACACCAAGGTATGTGCACACAGAATCGGCAAGCCGTGGGTTGCTGGTACCACTAAAAACCTTAATAGTCTGAATCACAAAAAAGCCCAATAATAAATAATTAATAATTAATAATAACTAATAAATCAAATTACCCGGCCAGGACTTGAACCTGAAATGCGAGGATCAAAACCTCGAGTGTTGCCAATTACACCACCGGGTAAAAAAACTCAAATCTGACAGCGTAAACATATCTAATATGCAATAAAACCGCAATATCAGTATAAAAAACCACCAAAAGCAATAAGGCAAAATATTCCTAACGACCTTAATACTACCCGGTAGCCGGATATCATAGTTGCTCGCGGAGTTTGCACTGCTGCAAACTGACGGGCCTCTGCCGGAGGCTTGAACCGGCCATGCCGCGATAGCTGCCGGTCCCAAATGAAGCACAATAACCCCGTGCGACAGAGAATCAAGAAGATGAATATACTGATATATGTGAGGAATGCAAGGTTTTTTTATTAATTTTGTCAAAAAAACACCAAATACGCTTTTTTCCGCTAAAAACGCGGATTCGAGCAAAAACCGCGAAAATCACCGTTCGAAACACCCCGAAAAATGGCGTGTTTTGTCAGTGTTTTGGCGTGTGATTGCGTTTTGCGGAACTTAATATAGCCACAATTACTATTATTCTTCGGGTTTCGCAATATTTTCAGCGATCTGAATCCCCTCGAATTCTTCGGGGTGGATTGTCTTATAAGCTATTATGTCATCGTAAAAATTATCTGAAATATTGTCAAGATACATAGCTGATACAACATTGAGGTCTTCGAGTTTTTCATCTTTAAAGGTCATGTGTCGGCGGCTTGTCCATATCATCTCGCCTGTAGATTTGAACCAGAAGTCATTGACGCTTTGCGATCTTGTCACGGATTCGATCTCAGGCGACTGTATTAATTGACCGTTATTTTCGATTTCCGGGTCATCCAGTATGTACTTCAGTCTACGCCAGCCAAATTGTTTAAGTCTTTGTCCTACAGAGACATAAGCCGTCTCTCCGTGCTTATCATCTTGTACCGGAAAAGTCATCGAATAACAATCAATCGAAATTTGACCTTTGGTTGGTTTTTTATCCGTATAGACAACATCAGTAACATTTGGCGGGGCAATAAGTTCCTGCGGGAAGTTTTCCGGGCGATCTGAATGGTAAGGAGATGAATGTGAATAGTCCGGCAGCAGCCACCACATTCCATCCTGGATTGGCCGTAATATCTTACCGATTCCGCCGGTTTGCAATCCGACTATCAGCACTACTATCCAAATCATTGACCATTTGCCGGATATCGTCGGTTTCATTCCTGGGATCAGGCAGGGCCATATTTTGCTGCCGTCCAGCGGCGGTACGGGTACCAGGTTGATCGCAGCGAGCATTCCGTTGATAAGGAAGATCGGTATGAGAGCATTAAAAACTATCTGCGGCGGGTGCATATACAGCACGCCAAGGCAGACTCCGCATATCAGCAGGTTCGACGCAGGGCCGGCTAGCGAGCTTAGCAGGTAGTAGAATTTGGGCTTTTTGAAGTTATAGAGATTGACGATAACGGGCTTGCCCCAGCCGAAACCCAGGAAAAACAGGGCCAGCGTACCATAAATCGACAAATGCCGCATCGGGTTGAGGCTGATCCGCCCCATCTTCTCAGACGTACGGTCACCAAGACACTTAGCCGAAATAGCATGAGCAGCCTCATGAACAGTAAGCCCAATGATCAATCCGGGCAGTAAAAATAAAGCGGTTTTCAAATCCATATATACAATTCCAAAAAAAATATCACCCTTAAAAGCGCGGCAGCGCGAGCTGCCCGATCAGACGTCACAAAAACAAATAATCTTTACAACCTAATTCCTCGCTGCACAATAACCTGCAAATTTCTCCGACTCTATTAAATTTTTAATTGCGGGATGACCTTCCTCTTTAATATAACCACCCTTAACCGCATTATATACCCATTCCATGGATTCATCAATACGACTAGCTGTAAAATATGCCAATGCGACATTTATGTTGTAATCTACATCTGAAAGACGCTTCTTGCTTTTTGCTAAAAGCTTCTTTGCGAGCTCATCTTCATTGCGAGCCAAACAAATGATCGCTTTCAAATCCTCGGCGTTCTGATCATTCCTAACTTTTAGCATGTGGTCTAAGATTTCTTCTGCTTCCTGGTACTGCTTGTCTTTAAATAGAATGGAAGCTTTATTGAGAAGAGCCATGCATGTGTATTCCATCGGCAGATAATTACATGCAAGTATTTCATCAACCATTTTTTCATAACCATATTCTTTGATCATATACGAATTGCTTATTTTTACTGCGTATAAATGGTAGCAATCCTCACAACCAATTTCTTCAGCAAGATTGATCCATTCTTTTGCAGCGTCATAATTCCTTTCTGCCAGTTCCTCCCAGATAATTCCAGATATGATCATCGCCGACTTGGTTTCTGTTAAAATCTCATGTGCCAGCACACGGCCAGCCGGAAGACCAAACTTGTCGACTGTCTCCATTACTAACCTAACCCCGTCTTCATTTGTCCCGCCAATTTTCCATGTCCACTTAGCCAGTGTATATTGATCAACTACCGGAAAGAACCGGGTGACTAGAAACATCAGCCGCAGGGGTAGTACCAGGATTTCTCTTATTATTTTTTTCATGGGTATATAATAGTAAAACCGGTGCCAAAAGTCCACCTTTAGTTGTTGACAGTACCAGTTTTGAGCGTTCCGATTAGCCCGGCGCTCGCGCTTAGGGCTGCTGTTTGATCTTATAAAATCTCTACCTCTGTCTTTTTTTCGATTTCGTCCCAACTGCCATTGTCAGACCATGCACGCGCCGCTGCCGCTTTTAATCCTCTGGTTAGCGAATCTTCCAGGCTTTCACCGCTGAGAAACCCTGCCAGGAAATAATCTCCGCAGCCTACTGTTGTTACGGTTTTGTTTTTTGTCAAACACCGGCCCTGCAATACTTTGTCTTTTGTAACAACAACGGCACCTTTTTCGCCTCGGGTAACTACAATTGTTTTTGCCTTGCCCAGAAGCGGTTTTGCAGCCTCTGCGATCTCGGCCGGGTCGTCTTGAATATTTACGCCGAGCAGTTCGGAAAGTTCGTCGAGGTTTGGTTTTAAAATTTCGATGCCGCCGAGATCGACTATTCTGTCAAGCGCCTCGCCACTGGTATCGACAACGATTTTCGCGCCGCATTTTCTGGCAGACTCAATAACAGAGATTACTCCGTCGAGTAATTCGCCGTCCGGCATGGAACCTGCAAAAACACAAATGCTGCCGGCGCCGATCATTCCACGCAAATCTTTTTCGAGCTGCTGTAGTGATTCATTGCTTGCAAGAGAACTTTCAGCACGGAGGTGCATTTCTCTTCCGCTGGTTTTATCTACTACGGTAATATTTTCCCGGGTTCGTCCAGCCGCTTTGGTAAATCGAACATCAACAAAATCAGAAACGGCTTCAACCGCCGCCATCATCTCGGCAAAATCAATCTCTCCCCAAAGACCCGCTGCAATATTTGATTTCCCCACCCAACCGAGCGCACGTGAAACATTAAAAGCCTTACCGGCAACGGTGCGACTTTGTGAAACTTTCGGATGACAACCCCAATCAATATTGTCCCCCGAACAAAAAACATCCCACGAAGGGCAAATCCCAACAGTCACTATTGAGCAAATAATGTTCATAATTAAGCATTTGATTTTATGAATTTATTGACTATATAAACAGAAAAAAAAGAAACAACTATAATTAAAATAAATGTTGCAATGTTAATCACTTGTCCACGAATCATTTCATTTCTTTCGTGAGCAAATTCTGGGTCATCTACATACCATAAAAAAGTTGCTATGCAGTGGAATATACGCCGTAACGAACAGAGAAGTATTACAAAATTGAGACAAATGACTATTACGTTTACGTACTTCACCTCATTTTTTTTTATAGAATAGACTCCACAGATAATCCCAACTATAGAAACAGCAAAAATGGCGTGTGAATATATATCACGTAAATAATCTCGACTGGCATGTTCTGGGGTCAACAACAAAAGAATAATACCTATAAGCAAATAAATGCATGCCGTAGTATTAAAAAAAGGCATTTTCTTATTCATGTATTTCCTTAAATTTATTAGCTAGTGGATAGCCTTACAAAATTCTAAAACTTTTGACGCTTATTCCTCTTCGTCTTCGTCAACATACTCTACCTCGACCGTTTCGATATATTCCTCGTCGTCATCATCGTCGCCGTCTTCGTATTCATACTCTTCTTCGTCATCGGCTTCGTCGCTATCATCGACATCTTCTTCGGTATCGCTATCATCATCGTCCACATCTTCATATTCATATTCGTCTTCGTCATCGGCGCCTTGACCGCCGGTAAGATCGGCGTAACCGGCAACCTGGTCCTCGAGCATCTGCCTCTTCATCGCGTCATATTCGTCGACTGTCATAGTAACCTCGCGTGCCTGACTTCCCTTATACTCGCCAAGCAATCCGCCGGCGGCCATCATCTCGATCATTCGAGACGCACGCGCATAACCAATACCAAGTCTCCGTTGCAGCAACGAAACACTGCCGCGACCACTCTCGAGAACAACCCGAATCGCATCGTCATAAAGATCATCCTTACTCATGCCGGATATATCAACCTTGTTAAGCTGCATAAGCTCCGGGTGGAACTGCGGAGCGGCAACGGTCTTTAGATAGTTGACTATAGCAAACGTTTCGTTGTCGTCAAGGAAAGCACCCTGCGAACGAACAAGGTCGCTGGTACCGGGCTTAAGGAAAAGCATATCGCCCTGACCGAGCAAAGTCTCTCCGCCGTTCTGGTCTAGAATGATCCGGCTGTCCATACGTGCTGCAACGCGGAAAGCGATTCGCGCCGGCATGTTAGATTTAATAAGCCCGGTAACAACCGTTGCCTGCGGACGCTGCGTCGCAAGGACAAGATGGATACCGATCGCCCTGCTCTTTTGAGCAATACGAACGATATACGACTCGACCTCTTTCGCCGATGTCATCATCAAGTCGGCAAGCTCGTCGATAATGATAACTATATACGGAAGGTGCTTTGGAATCTTGGCTTCTTCTTCTTTAGTCGAAGGGTTAAACCGCTCGATTATCTCTTCCTGTGTAAGCTTATTATACGAGCCGATGTTGCGAACTTTTGCCTCGGCGAGAAGCTCGTAACGCTCGTCCATCTTGGTCGTCGCCCATTCCAGTATCTGTTCGGCACGCCGCATCTCGGTAATGGTCGGGCACATCAAATGCGGAATAGATTCAAACGCGGCCATCTCAACCATTTTCGGGTCGATCAGAATCAACTGAACCTCGTCGGGCCGGCGCGTCATCATTATACTCGTAATGATACTGTTGATACAAACACTCTTACCGGAACCGGTGGTACCTGCGATAAGCAAATGC
>JAIPFN010000018.1 GCA_021736615.1 Phycisphaerae bacterium
CAGTCTTGGTTACGCTTCTGATCTGGCACGTAAGGCAGGAAAACCGCTGCCGACGGCGGCAAAGATGACAGATGTGGCTTCGTATAGTAAATTTACGGCGACTTTACTGAAAAATGCCGGTGTAAACTTTTTGCACCTTGGTTGTAATCCCGGCAGTACTCCGCCAGAGGTTCCGTTTTTGTTCTGGTGGGAAGGTCCGGACGGGTCACGTCTATTGACGATGTACAGTGCGAGCTACGGCAATGGGCTTTTGCCGCCGGACGACTGGAATCACAAAACATGGATCGCCATGATCATGGCCGGCGATAACCATCCGGCACCCAGCCCGGAAAAAGTGCGCGGCCATATCAAAGAAATCCGCGACAAACTTCCCAACGTAAAGATTCGCATAGGAACCCTGGGTGACTTCGGCGACCTTATGATCAAGGAAGACCTCAGCGATCTTGCTGTTATCCGCCAGGACATGCCGGATTCGTGGATCCATGGGCCGATGTGCAATCCTGACGGGGTTATTCAAACTCGTAAAGCAGTACCGGACCTTTTTGCCGCTGAGTCGCTTAATACATTGCTTGGCATCTGGGGCGTTGAGACCGACGATGTCGCCGGGAGCATCGCTGACGGTTATGAAAACAGTATGCTGTATTACGAGCATACCTGGGGCGGCGCGGTAGACTGGACCTGCAAATACAGTCCGGCAAAGAATAATATCGGTCAGATCAGCAACTGGTTCTACGGCGATCAGTGGAAGGCGGACCTGAAGACAAATAAATATGACCGCCACCTGATTTCGTGGGAGGAGCATACCGATTATGCCCGCAACGCAAGTGAATTTGCAACAGATTCGCTGCAGAGCAACATGGAGGCTCTTGCCAAAGCCGTAAATGTTGTCAGCCATCGAACCGTAGCCTTCAACCCTCTGCCGTGGAAACGTGATGCAATTATTAACGGATCGCTGGTTAAAGATATTCCTGCCGGTGGCTATTTGACTTTGCCGGTTGAGGCCGTTTCCTCGACCATATCCGCAAAGTCAGGCAATACTTTTGAGAACTCCCGCTTTAAGATCGCCCTTGACCCGAAGCATGGTACTATTGGTTCGCTGATAGATAAGCAAAGCGGTCGTGAACTGGTTGACAAATCGGCAAAGCATGGGTTTGGGCAGTATGTTCACGAAAAATTCAGTGCCGATGAAGTGGGTGATTATTGCAATAACTATATTCGCGGCAAGAAGAATGAACAGGGTTGGCGCGGGTATAGCTGGGCATACGCGCAGATCGGCAAGCCGAATCTTCCGCCTGCATCGGAAGTGCCGTATCGGGCACTGACACCTGCAAACTGCACCGTCACTAAATCAAGGTGCGGCAATACTACCACTCTTGAGATGGTTGCCCAGCGAAATGATACCGGTATTAATTACCCGGTAACTACCCGCGTGCAACTGTATGACGATGCTTCATATATTGATCTGGAACTGACGATCAATAAGCCTGCCGATATGTGGCCCGAGGCCGGTTGGATATGCCTGCCGTTTAAGGTTGACTCTCCGCAGTTCCGTGTCGGCCGTAATGGTTTTATTATGGACCCTGCCAGGGATATTATTGCCGGTTCCAACCGTTATATGTATGCTGTCGGAACGGGTGTGGCGATGTTTGACAAAAAGGGCCGAGGTGTCGGTGTCTGCGGTCCGGATACCCCGCTGCTTAGCCTGGGTGTGCCGGGCTGCTGGAAGTTTGACAAAACTTATGTGCCGAAAAAGCCAACGGCCTATTTCAACCTGTTCAACAACCAGTGGACCACCAACTACCGTTTCTGGAACGAAGGCAAATGGACATATCGTTTCCGCATCTGGTCGTTCGATAAATACGATGCAAATAAATCTCTGATCACGCTTTCGCTTGAAATGCGTTATCCTGTTCAGACTGCAAGCGTCAATACAGGTCGGGGCAAACTGCCGACACAGCAGGAAGGACTGAGCGTTTCGCAGCCGGGCGTGATGGTTACCGCCTTCGGAGCAAATCCCGACGGTGAGGGTACGCTGCTTCGTGTTTGGGAGCAGGCCGGAACTGCCGGTAATGTCACCGTCAAGCTGCCGGAAGGAATGAAACTTAAAAACGCCACGCCCGTCAACCTCCGCGGCGAAAAGACAGGTAATAACATAAACATTGAGTCGGACAAACTGAAATTCGACCTGGGCGCATATGCCCCGGCAAGTTTCATATTGAAATAGTAACTATTGCGAAAGAATAAAAAAATGATGAAAATATTTGCGTTTTTACTGACAGCGATTTTAATTAGCCAATCGGCCTGCTATGGCGAGCAGCCTTCCAAAGTTATCGACGGTGACAGTAAGGCCCTGCTTAAAAGCAAATACGGTTTTGATGAGATCGTTTTTGCGCGGCGCACACTCCACAACGACGGGCACTGGTATGCGAATCTTGGGTACTATGCAGAGGATGAAAACCGAAAAGCTTTCAACCGCGGCGGGCAGCTTTGTAAGCTTAATCTTACGACCGGCGAGGTTACTGTCCTTGTCGAAGACGAGCTCGGTTCTGTTAGAGACCCGGTTGTTCATTATGACGCCAGGAAAATATTATTCTCTTACCGCAAAGGCCGCGAAGACCAGTTTCATCTGTGGCAGATTAATGTTGACGGCAGCGGGTTAAAGCAGCTCACCGACGGGATATATGACGACATTGAGCCTGTTTATTTACCGGACGGAAAAATAATGTTTGTTTCGACTCGCGGTAAGAGGTGGGTTAACTGCTGGCTGACGCAGGTGGCAACGCTGCATCGCTGTGACGCCGACGGCAGCAACATTCAGGAAATATCGGCTAACATCGAACAGGACAATACTCCATGGGTAATGCCGGACGGGAAAATTCTCTATACCCGCTGGGAATATGTCGACAGGAGCCAGGTACACTATCACCATCTGTGGACGGCGAACCCGGACGGGACCAATCAAACAGTCTATTTCGGCAATATGCACCCGAGCAGCGTTTTTATCGATGCCAAACCGATTCCGGGGACCAAGGACGTGCTGATGATCGATTCTCCGGGACATGGGCGTATTGAACATAACGGCATAGTAACCAGGGTGACCGACAAATTCGGACCGGACAAATTGAGTGCAAAAAAGCATATCAATGAGGCAGGGAATTTCCGTGACCCGTATCCGCTCTCGGAGGAGCACTATCTTGCCGCAAGCGGTACTACTATTCAACTGATGAATTCATCCGGCGAAACTGCTGTTTTATACAAAGTCAGCGACGAACTTACCAAGGCCGGGTTTGAATGCCATGAGCCAAGGCCGGTCATGACACGCAAACGCGAAGTTGTTATTCCGGACCGTACGGACCCTGAGCAAGCGACCGGTAAACTGATCCTTACGAATGTGTATAACGGCAGAAATATGAAAGGGGTAGAACCTGGAAGTATTAAGAAACTGCTCATAATGGAAACGCTTCCAAAGCCCATCAATTATACCGGCGGAATGGATCCGCTCAGCTATGGGGGTACTTTTACGCTGGAAAGGATTCTGGGTACGGTTCCGGTCGAAAAGGACGGTTCGGCGTTTATGGAACTGCCGGCGAACCGGTCAGTGTTCTTTATCGCATTGGATGAAAATGATAACGCGGTAAAGCGGATGCAGAGTTTTACGTCTGTCGCTCCCGGTGAAATGAGCAGCTGTCATGGCTGCCATGAAGAGCGTACGAATGCCCCACAAAGGGTCTCACCCATGGCTCCTCTGGCAGCGAGAAAGCCGGCCAAAAAGCCAAAGCCAATTGAAGGCATTCCCCAACTGTTTGATTTCCCGCGTGACATCCAGCCGATACTTGACAGGCATTGTGTTAAGTGCCATAACCCGGACAAGCGTAATGGCAAGGTGCTCTTGACAGGCGACCACGGACCGATGTTCAGCCATAGTTATGTAACGCTTACTGTGCATAAGCAGTTTATCGACGGCCGCAATAATCCGATAAGTAATTATCCTCCATATGCTCTCGGTGCGTATCCAAGCCCTCTTATGAAAAAGGTTCTTGGCGGACATAACGGGGTTAAGCTTTCGGAACATGAAATAAAGATGATCCGGTACTGGATCGAATCGGCGGCGGCGTATCCGGGAACCTATGCGGCGCTTGGAACCGGTATGATCGGCGGGTACCAGGAAAACAGGCAGGTGATCAACCACGACTACAAGTGGCCCGAATCAGTAAAGGGCGCCAATGCCATTACCCGCAGGTGCGATGAATGTCATAAGGACAATATGCGCCTGCCGAAATACCTGTCGGATGAAATAGGGTTAAGTTTCTGGCGTCCAGACTGGAATGATAAGGCACTAATGCTTTCACGCCACAGCGTGTTCAATCTAAGCAGGCCTGAAAAGTCGATTATGCTTATGGTACCTCTGGCGAAAACGGCGGGCGGGTATGCGGTTGACGCAGAAAAGAAAGATGTTCACCCGGTAGTGTTTAAGGATGTCAATGATGCCGATTACCAGGCGATCTTAGCTATGGTGCAGGCCGGAAAAAGAAAACTTGACGAGGTTAAGCGTTTTGATATGCCGGGCTTTAAGCCGAGGAAAGAGTATATCCGCGAGATGAAAAGGTACGGCATTTTACCGGCGAGTTTTGACATTGACAAAGATGATGTCGATGTCTATAAGCTCGACGAGTGGTACTGGCAGCATCTGTGGTACTACCCTGAGGGAAAAGATCGCCCGGGATATTTTCCGCTGGAAAAAGATTCGACTGCCTGCACTAAAGAGGTCAGAAAACCAGTTGAGCCGGTAAAGCACTCTTTTCTTTGCAGCGACGTAGGGACCGATATTGTCGCGAAGTTTTCATCTGATGGAAAGCTTGAGTGGGAGTATCCGATTGATGAATGCACCGACGCGTGGATGCTTGAAAACGGCAATGTCCTGATGAGTACTTGCGGCAAAGTTCGCGGAGTTCGGGAAGTAACACCCGACAAAAAAACTGTATGGGAGTATACGACCGCCAGCGAAGTCTGGGGTTGTCAGAGGCTTGAAAACGGTAATACGATGATCGCCGAGTCTTCGGCCAGACGCATAATAGAGGTCGATCCTGAGGGTAAGATCCTAAAAGTTGTACCGGTCGACAGCAAGGCACGTCCGCACTGGGTAATGCGGTATGCACGAAAACTGAAAAACGGTAACTACCTGGTATGCCTGCTTGACGACAAGGCTGTCTGGGAATATGACCCTTCGGGAAAGAAAATACGCGAGATGAAAGTGCCGGACATGGCGTTTAGTGCCGTTCGCCTGAAAAACGGCAACACCGTCATAGGCTACAAAGGCGGAGTCATTGAAGTTGACCCGGACGATAAAGTTGTCTGGCATCTGACTCAAAATGACATTCCAGAAGTGAAAATTCACTGGATATGTGCTGTCCAGCGGCTGGAAAACGGCAACACGGTTGTCGGCAACTGGTTCATGCATAAACGCCAACCAGATGATTTTCCGTTTTTTGAGGTTACCCCTGATAAGAAAGTAGTCTGGAAGGTTGCGACACACGAACGAATGTTTGACCCGATATCGATTCAAATATTGGACACCAAAGAAAAAACACTTAGATAAAAAGGCAGTTATTTACAGATGAAAGAAAAGAACATAACAACCTATCTCGAAATTTTTGACAGGGACTCGGTAAATGTGAAGGTTTGCAAAGACCCGCAATTTCGGGTTGACGAATGTATCGTTGATCAGTGGCCATTAAATAAATTCCTGTATCAGCATGTAGGCGGACAATGGCAATGGAAGGACCGTTTGACGCATTCGGATCAGCAGTGGAACGAATACGCGACAAATCCGAAAATGAGGACCTGGGTTGCGTATCATTGCGGAAACGTGGCGGGGTATTACGAACTTATCAAAGACGATGAGAAAAATGTGGAGATCAAACATTTGGGAATGATGCCCGATTTCATCGGCAGAGGGTTTGGCGGGCCTATGCTTAGTCATGCGATCATGTCGGGCTTTGACTGGGATGCAAAACGTGTCTGGGTGCATACATGCACACTGGACCATGAATACGCTAAGGCTAATTATATTTCACGCGGGATGAAGGTCTATAAAGAAGAAACTGAGGAGTAATAGTAATCCAACCTGGGATCACAACATAACACTTTATACTAAAAGGGCCAGAGCGAACAAACTGTTCCGCCCTGGCCCTTTATATTAGTATCAACTAGCCTTCGAATTCGTTTCCTACTTTTCTGGCTCTTTCTGCTTTGTCGAGGTTTATTCCGAGGCTTGTTCCGACCTCTATAAGGATGTTCCAGCCTGCGGCGAGGTATACGTATGTTGACAAGTCACCTGCGTCTTTGACCTTGATGGTCGGAAAAATCGTGTCCTCTGTCGAGACGGCGATAACCGTAAGACCCACAACGTCTGCAAGGGTTTCTTTGATCTTTTCGAGTTCTTCTTTGAACGGATCAATCAGAATCACAACGTCGTCGGCGTTCATAACTTCTTCGATACCATGGACAGCGTAAGTGCCTTCGAGGTAGTCGCTCTTCTTGCGGGTAATCTCGTTTGTCTTCAGGGTCAGTTCTTCGGCAACACCGTCGTTGCGGCCCGCGAAGTAAATGGTTCCGGCGTTTGCAATCGCCTTTGTAAGTTCTGGTGCGATGTCGGTTGTCAGTGCGTCTTCGACTGCCTCTGCTGCGGCGGCGAGGTTACCGGCGATGGTTTTGCCTTGCAGCTGTGCGATAAGTTCCTGGTAGAACAGGCCCTGCTCTGCAACGCTCTTGGTAGCGGCGACTGCTTGTTCCCATCCGCATTTGAGGACGAAAGTCTGCTGGGCCATTTTCGAAAGTGTAGTATCTTCGCGGGCGGTAAGACCGTAGATATTTTTGTGACCGGCTTTCTTCAGGCCGTCGAGGAGACAGATAACTTCTTTTGTCGACCCGCTGTTCGATGCGCCGAATACTACGAAGTCGCTCAGGTCATAATCGCATGCCTGCCGTCCGCCTTCTGTCTGGAGGTTCAGGTCGCAAGCTGATGCCATGGCCCGGCAGATTGCGTTCTTGGCAGGGAAGATTCTGCTTGACCCTTCGCCTGTGAAGAAGACTTTGCCTGCGGACTTGATCGCGGCGATAACAGCGTCTGCGTCTTCGAGTTTGAAATTCTTGAGGATCGCAGGGGTTTCCATCATCTCCTGGACGAGTGAAAATTGTGTGTATTTTTCTTCGTTCTTCATAATTAACTCCAAATATTCGGTTTTTTTAAGTTTTTAATTCTTTTTTATAAATCCGTGTACTACAATCTTTAAACTTCTTATTTTTCATGCTCGTTTTTAAATAACAACTTCTGCAATTCTTTATCTAGCAACAAGTTACATTAGACTCCCACGATACAAACTTCTGCCTTTCTTTTCTTTTTTTCCTTCATGATCTTCATGTTTTTTTCTTCATTATCTTCATGGTAAAAAAACACGTCTCGAAATCCGCGGTTAAATTCATTTCAATTTAACGTATTCCGGCATATCACCTATTAGCGGTCTG
>JAIPFN010000019.1 GCA_021736615.1 Phycisphaerae bacterium
AGGCTCACTTTCAACGTCAATGATCTCAAATACCCTCTCAGAAGCCGCATTGGCGCCCTGAAGCTTGTTCCAGACCTCGCTTACCTTACGAATGGACTCTGCAGCGGTGCCAAGCAGTACAAGCAAAGTGAGGAACTCACTGGGGTCAATTCGCCTGGCAGGATCAGGGCTGGTAACCCAATATATGCCAACCATCAAGGCTGCCGACCCAGCTAACATTCCCATTATTTCCATCAGCGGATTCGTTAAAGCCTCGACTTTCGCGATTTTAAGGGTATGCCGGAGCAGCTGATTATTAATTACACGATAATGATCCGACTCACGCTTCTGATTGTTATATACCTTCACGACCCGCAAAGCACTTACCACGCCAGTGACCCTGCCGAGCATCCTGGCACTGCTTACAAGCGACTTCATCGTCGCCTTCCTGATCTTTTTGCCCAGTACCCCCAACAATCCAACTGTAACCGGAGCCATGCCAAGAAAGATCAGGCAAAGTTTTGGACTTATTAAAAATGCAGCTGACAGAATAGCTAAGGCCTTCATCGGCTCACGGAGTGCCTTGCCAAGCAATATTTTAACACCTCTCGCCGCAGCAGCGGTATCTCCGACTATTCTGCTTGTAGTGTCACTGGAACCTTGTTGGGTAAAACGCCCTACCGGCATATCCATGACCTTTGCAAAACAATCTTCACGAACCTCTGCAATAGCAACCTGAACGATCTTTTCAGCAAGGTAATTTTGTACGAAACGTGCCAGGCATCTGATAATTGTTACAATACCCATGACGACAATTATAAAGATCATTGCCTTGCGTTTTGTTACAGATGACTGCTCACGTGGAACAGATGTCATGGCCCACTGAATTTTGGGAATAACTAAAGCCTCAACCCCTTTCATCTCGGGGACGTAGAGTGTAATTGTTTGCAACATTGAATTTCCGAGGGCGTCATCCCTGCTGAGGAGAATTTTTAACTCGGAGGATTCTTCAGCATTTGCCAGGCTTTCAAGAAGTTTCGCAGTCGATACGCCTTTGTCGCCTGACGGCATATTCTCGCCGACGCCAATTACCCTGTCATATGGCCTGATACCTGCCGTGTAGGCAGTTTTTTCGTCATCGACACCAACTACTATCAAATAGGTTATAGACGAGGTTTTGCCGCCGATATCATCTGAAACTTCCGGCAAAGGAAACTCAATTCCCAAACGAGCATCACTTATCTTCCTGTCTACCCAGCCATGCAGACCCTCTTCATTCATCATGACCTTAAGCAGCGGAACGATTGTCATAAAGCTGAGCGCAAACAGTACAGCAATTACTATAACAACGCATATAACCGCAACCACTCTGGGCCATTGGGGCTTGACATATGTAAATATCCGCCAAAAAGCGGTCAAATCGTCCTTTTTTCCTGGCATTAATTGTACCTATCACAAAATAACAATAATTAGTCCGTTAATTTGTTAGAGATTAGCATAGTTATGCCGTCCGGTCAAGAGCAAAGCTTTTTAAAAGACAGGGATGTTTATATCATTTTATCGGCATTTAATCGCCCTTTTCCTTATGATTCCCCAAGAGTTTTTTGAATAATGCGAGTCAATTTACCGCCAATAATCCTTAAATCAAAACCGTCAACGTCTTTTCTTGCAGCTTTTCCCATACGGTCCCTGACCTGCTTATCTGCAATTAGTTCATTTAATGCCGCAAACCATTGATCCTGATTGCCTGCGATATAGCCGGAAACTCCGTTATTTACGAAATCTCGATTTACTCCAACAGGACTGGCAACAACAGCAAGAGATGCGGCCATGTACTGAAGTATCTTAAAACCGCATTTACCCCTGGTAAAATTATCGTCCGGCAAAGGAGCAAGCCCGATATCACTTTCACGCAAGTTTCTGGCCTGGGAATCCAGGGACCAGTTCACTTTTTCGACCTCCATATTCTCCAGGTCAAAAAACGCATCGCATATAATACGCAGGACAACATTATCAAACCGTCTGCCGATCTCCTCAAGAACCTCTTTTAGCTCTTCCAGGTACATTAAAGTACTCTTGCTTCCGATCCAGACAAGTCTTACTTTACCATCATCCGTCCGGTCTGTCTGCACATCATAAGAATCGACATCAAGCCCGGTAGGGAGCACCTCAACATTATTGTTATACTTCAGGGCGTGATCTGCAAGATATGAGTTTCCGGCGATAACGGTATCTGCAAGCCTGGTTGTCCGTGCAAAATCCCTAAGCCTCTTAGGACTTTTTCTTTCAGGCCTCTTATCGTCGTACATTACGGCAACATCGAAATCATAGACGATCTTGCGGGCAAATTTCCTGAGAAAGAACGCATCAAAGAAATTCAATCGCTTTTTATGCAGAAAAACCCCATCAAACCGCCCTGCCTTGACAAACAGCCTAAAGCGGGAGAAAAAGCCGCGCGGATACTTGACCAATTCGATCTCAAACCCTTCTGCGCAAAGCCGTTCAATATAAATCCCAAACCGCTGCCGATAGCTGGGCCGGTCGGGATTGTTTGATATTACCAGGATATTCATAGCAATTTTGCCTAATCAGTAATAATCGAATATAACTGATTAAACATTAATCCAAATTTATTTTTTTCATGATCTGACTTTTATATTCTGGATCGTCCAGGGGTTGACATTTTCGCCCGGCTTTGCCGCTGTCAACATATTTATAGTCTATCGGAACTCCCAGTTCTGTTTCCTTTCGCAAAAACCATTCGTAGTCGATGTCAAAAGCGCCCGTATCAATCGCCTGGAACCCTTTTATGCAAAGATCATAGCTCAATACGGTAGCGGTAGGACCAAGTGCAATCAAGACCAGTTTGTCTTTATCAATATCATCAAACGCAGACAATATCTCATCGTACTTTGCATAGGCATTACGAGGCGGACAAAGAATCCGCGATACCGATTTCGCCCCATCCAGCAGATCGTTAAACATCCCGAACCGCGTTCCATCACCCTCACAGATAACTATATCACGACCCTGCCATATTTTCTTGACCTTGGCATAATAATCGCTGCACTTAATGTAATGCTCATCGGTTTTATAATTTTGTATGTACGCCCTGCTGAAAAAAGCATCATAGTAAACGCGATTCATGTCAAGATAAGAATATATCAGTTCTCGCTTACGAACTGCCCATTTCCTCCAGAAATTGGCAACCGGGGGCAAAAAATGGCTCAAATCCCCAAAACACGGCGGAAGAGCGATCAATAAATTTGGCAGATCAGATCCAAGCACTTCTTTAAGCCGGACTGCAAGTTCACTGTTACGAGGCTGATAATTTATCCGCCCACCCGTCATAAGCACAAATTCCCCATCACCAAAACGAGTCAGAGAACATTTATCTTCTAATATCTTGTCAACTGTCTGTTCGGCGGTTTTAATGATCGGCAGCGGAACTGAAAAATCAGCATTTGTGATTTTATCAAACATCTCATACGGCATATTATCCAAGAGATAATTAGCTTTCTCAAGCTGCTTATGAGCCTTACTTGAATAAAAAAGCCGCTTTTTAAAACGAGCCAATTCTTTCTCGATCTTTCTTAATATCATGCTTTGCCCTGACCTTAAGGTATTGTTAATTAATTGAAATCTTTATCGCAACAAACTGGCTTCTAGAATATAGCGCTTTGCGATGCAATTCAACCTTTTTTATTCTAATAACTTCTGAGTTCACAACAAATACCTAAAAACAAACTTGATATATTAATAGGACATTATTATAATATTTTTTTTCTTCCCTTAAGAAGGAATTAGCGATGGCAAATAATAGTGAACCATTATTGATCAATAACGATATTCAGAAAGCAAAAAACACGAAAAAACAAAAGAAATCTGGAAGTTATTATCAAAATCCGCGTGAAGATATGTTGGAGTTTATTCCTTCCGGCATAAAAAAAACACTGGAAGTCGGTTGCGGAGAAGGAAATTTCTCTGCATTGCTGAAAGACAGATTTGGAGTTGAAGCCTGGGCAGTAGAAATAAACGAAGAATCTGCCAGACAAGCTGAAAAAAAATTACACAAAGTCATTATTGAAGACGCTCACAGTTCAATTAACAAACTGCCCGAAAAATATTTTGACTGCATTATATGCTTTGACATCCTTGAGCACCTGGAAGATCCCTACTCGCTTCTGACTTCACTTAAAAGTAAACTGGCAATAGGCGGAGTTATCATAACATCAATACCTAATATTCGATATTATTCAGCTTTCCGTAAATTCGTGCTTCATGGAAACTGGGATTACATGGATCAGGGAATAATGGACAGGACTCACCTCAGGTTTATCACATATAAAAGTATAAAGAAAATGTTTAAGGACCTCGGATTTAATACCACGATTACTAAAGGAATTCATCCCACTTCCAGTTTCACTTGTAAAGTATTGCAATTGTTCACTTTTGGCTTTTTTTCTGACATCAAATACAAACATTTTGTCAGTATTGTAAGCGTAGATGAAAAAGAAAGCTAATATGAAACTTTCAATTATCATCGTCAGTTGGAATGTAAGTGATGATTTGCAGGCATGCCTGTCGTCTTTGAGGGACAATCCGCCTTCGGCAGCCTTTGAGCAGATTCTCGTTGACAACAACAGCTCAGATGCGACCGTCGAAACCGTCAAGAAAAATTTTCCCGAAGTTAAGATAATCGAAAATAGCGAAAATAAGGGCTTTGCCACCGCGAATAATCAGGGCATAGGAATCGCAACCGGACAATACGTATTGCTTTTAAATCCAGACACGATAGTCCATCCCGGCGCACTGGATACGTTAATTGAATTCCTCGACAAAAATCCGGATGCCGGTGCATGCGGACCAAAACTGATCAATGATGATGGTACTATCCAGGCGTCAGTCAGACGATTCCCCACTTACCGTGGAGTCCTCTACAGCCACACCGTTTGCAGGCTGCTGGGCCTTTTCAGAACACCATATCGAAAATGGATGATGAAGGATTTTCGTTACGACAAGCAAACCGATGTCGACCAACTCATGGGAGCGGCATTAATGGTCAGACGCTCTGCAATTGAAAAAGCAGGCCTGCTCGACTCGGACTTTTTCATGTATTTCGAAGAGGTCGACTGGTGCTACAGAATCAAGCAGGCCGGGTGGCGCCTCGTATTCTTGCCCGATGCCGAAATAACTCATCTCGGAGGACGTTCGTCATCGCAAGTACCCCTGAAAAGAATAATGACCTTAACCAGTCTTCTCGCTTTTTTCAGAAAACACCGAGGCAGGCTAAGCAGCGAATCATTTGCAATCATCTTTAAACTCGCAGTGATTCTTAGAAATATTTGCCACCTGGTAATCGGACTTTTCACTTTACCTGTCGCCTGGCTTAGACGCGACACCGAAAGAAAGCAAAAAGCGATAGAAAAAATCAAACTCCATGCTCTTCTTTTGACCAGATATCTCCCCCGAATACTTAAAATGTAATTGACTGCAAATTACCGCCAGTCAGCCGAATAATCTCCATTTTCAATAACCTCCAGGGTATATTCTGCGATTTTCTTACCACTACACACCGCATGAACACGCTCCACGCCCGCATTTGCAATTTTGAGCCTCTCGTCCTCATGCTTAAGATACCAGTCGGCCAGTTCGAAAAATTCATCCGGAGTATCAAAATACTTTAAATGCACACCATCGGCGAAAAGCCGGTCAGAATCGGGCACACGTTTAGAAAGGACGAAACAACCTGACGCAAGATAATGTGTCAGGCGGTCTGAATGATACATACTCACATCATTTATTGCGTTTATGCTCAATGCAATACGGGCACCGCTGATGGCATACTGGTAATCTATCCCCCCTATTCGCGGGTAACCGAGACAGCCGTAAAAAGTACAATTACCCATCATTTCCAATCTCTCGATCATTTGGACGCGCGTCGGGTCGGTAGGATATTTACGAGACTCCTTGGTCTTGCCGGTAAACAAAATATCCGTTTTCCATTTATCTTCGACGTCGTAGCGATATTCATAGTCCGGGTCACATGGGTTTGGCATAAACAGGCAAAGTTTGCAACCGGCTTGCCGATATTTATCGAGCCATTTACCGTTATTAGTCGCCAGCATAAGATCGAGTTTGGACCCGATTTCTACGCGATTTGTTTGGTATTCGGGCCAGGGATCACCATCAAAACCGTACAAAAAGGCATTCGGTACAGCCTCGCGGATTCGTTCTATTGTTTTTGCATCGAGGAAATTAGCGAATGATATTTGAACGATATCTGGCCTGTAGGTCTTAAGCTGCCTGACTAAAAGGTCATCTACCTGTCCCTTAATCCATTTACGGCTTAAAAGCTTACTCTTAACCGGCTCAAGATGCCAGAATGCCCCGCCATAGTCAAATCGATGAACATCGTGCCCCAAGCGGATAAACCCCTTAACCTGTTTGCGTATGCCAGACAACAAAAACTTGTCTGTATACTCCCTCATATCCTCGACAATAAAAATACGCTTCACTTTGGCCATTAAAAATCCTGACAAAGATAATGAAAATTATTTTACCGGCTCGAACTCAACCTCGATACCATGACATGGAAACATGTAACATAGGTTTTCCTCATAATACTCCTGCAACCTTGGATGACAATTAATGATCCTGCCAAAAAGTTTGCGAAATGGATTCAAAACCTTAAACGAGGACCTGAATTTCAATTTTATAAGAGTCACTCTGATCTTGATGTCACTGTAATAATCCGGAACTTTCCGAGAAGGTTGATTTTCGGTATCTACAAAATAATAAAACGTGTACAAACCGAAAGGCCGTCTATGAGTATAGTCGGAATAGAAATAAGGACTTGAAAAATGAGGAACGTAAATAAAAGCTTTACCGCTCGGTTTCAAGACCCTGACGATTTCTCGCATTAAGCCCTCAAAATTGTCGATATGTTCAAGGACACTTCGGCTGTGAACAGCATCTACGGAATTATCCGGAAGAAAGGACAGTCCTTTCTCGATGTCAGCAACAATATCAACACCCGGCAGGTCAGAAATGTCAATTCCTAATCGACCGGCCTTCTTCTTCCTTCCGCAGCCGATTTCAACCTCAACAGACTCTTTGGACAACGCCTCGGCAATATCAATCTTTATTTTGGATTCCATAAACATTTCACTTAAAAATAATTCTCAACTATAAAAAACCGTAAAAGGGTAATATAGAGCATATAAAACCAAGTAGCAAGTATATTTATAACCTGTAAATTAAACGTGAGCTGTTCCCTTTAAATTAAACTCTTGAGCTTTCGCAATAAATTTGATATTGTACCAAAAGAGGTTCTGACGTATAGTGAAGTCAGGCTGTTCAGCTTTGTGTTAAAAATCCACAAGTTCAATTTGATTGTTAAAACTAACCGTAAAACCTTCTCCGGACCGGGAAATAAACATGATAAAATTAGAATTTGAAAAAGACTATAAAACCTGTTTTGCCGAACTCGGACTTGAATCGTTTGAGGATATTTTTTCATACGCCGAGGGAAGTC
>JAIPFN010000020.1 GCA_021736615.1 Phycisphaerae bacterium
CTGCTCCGGAAACAACAAAATTCTCATTAGCTGCCGTAAATGTAGTATCGTTAACCTCTCCGTCAAACCCCTGACAAAGGGTCTGCCACGGGAAATAAAGGTCGCTAAACAAAACCCCTTCGTACTTCAAAATGTCACGATCCCAGCAAAACGCATTCATAAAAACTCCCAACCCGGCAAAGCCGAAAAAAACAATTTATCGCCAAAAGCAAATTAAACATTGATTCCAAAAAATATAACTTTTACACTATTCGCACTTTTTCTTTTAATTTTTTTCTTCATGAGCTTCATGCTCTTCATGGTTTTATGTACTTTAATTCGTGTCAATTAGTGTCCATTCGTGGTTCAAAACCGCAAACACTTACGATAATGCAAACCGTAACGATAACGCCGCAGACTCAAACATTACCGTTACGGTTTGCACGATCTCTCGCGCAAACCTTTTTACCGCTTAGCTGGTGCTAAGCCCTCGGATCAAACCGTGTGCTGCCTCGTTTTTCAGCTCAAGAGTATACTCGCCGATCAACTCACCGCACTCGTAATCACCCCCGCTGGCAAGCGGCTTAAAGTGAAAACTTCTGCCGGCAAGCGGAAGAACATTAACCCTCGAAGAATCAAGCATAAGCACAGCGTCCTGCGGAATCCACCGGCTGGTAACGATCTTACAAACACCGAAGTCGCTCTCATAGATACTGACCATATCGCTGTAAGTGTTATCCGAAGGCCCATAACTCCGGGCGTCCGTCAGGAAAGAATTGATCTGACGTTTCTGATAACCGCCGACAACGATCAGGTCGACATTGCCGCTGCTGTTTTCCCACACCTGCCGAAGAACATAGTTGATCTTAGCCTCGTCAAGACCTGTTCCAGTCGGAAAACCCGAATCGCCGGAGTTATAAACATTCGTCGCCAGATTCTGGATGATCCCCTTCATCGTCCGGCGTACGGTAGTGCTGCCCTGCGGATCGCTTACCGCTCTTCCGCCATTGATGACAGTATTTTCCAGGTCGCGAATAAGCTCACGCAAACGCTCCTGCTTCTGGTAATCCATCTCATCGCTTAGCCCAAGCTGACTTGCCGCCATATCCGTACCGCTCACCTCGACAGCCGAAGTAAAGATCTGCGTATAGTTGCTCATACGACTGCGGTTGGTAAACCTGGCTGCCGGTTTATCTCCGCCTTCCAGTGCCGCATTACCAAGAATATTGACAACGCTGCCGTCAACCAGGTCTTCTGCCGTCGTCCCTGCATACCCGCGAACAACAGTAAGCGTATCACTGTTAACTGCCGTAACCAGCATCAACTCGGCCGAACCTTCAATCTGGATTTGATCGCCCTCACGGAACCTGCTTCCGTTAGCTACATCAAAAGCAGTATCAACATCAGGGTCAACAATAGACGCATCGCTTACCGTATCCTTATTCGGAAGCAGCGTATCTTCCAGCCATTCATGATGCGTACTGGTCGCCGCCCGAAGGGGATCGCCAAGCACATCCAAAAGCTGAGTTTCATAAGGGCTGATAATCCCGATTACATCCGCGACATCTTCTGCGATTTCCGGCAAACCGGTTCCCGCCGAGTAAGTTGCCTTACCACTAAAAGCCATAACATTTCTCCTAAAAAAATAAATTTAAATTACCGATTAAACAAATTGACGACGCACACGCATGTACTCCTGCACATCACGTCTGCTGCCGCTGCCTGCGGCATTTCTCGCCGCCTTCTCTACCGCTCCTCTTACACCGCTCGTCTTATCACGAACCGGCAGGGTTCTTATGGAACTAGCGGAACTGTCACCTTTGCCGAAAAGAAAACCTTTATCTTTCCGAAGCGACTCAACAATCGAATCGACATTAACATCACCGTCCGAAGCCTCAATCCGTTTTTTTGCTACCAGTAGTGCCGTCTCGATATCGCTCACTCCCGCAGAGATTAAACTCTCGGAAAGCTTCCTGTCCTGCCGAAGTTCCTCAAGCTCAGCTGCCAAACCATTGCTGCGCTCATTGCTTTTGCGCAGTTGTCCGTCAAGCTCAGCAATCTTCTGTTCCGCCGCCTGTGCCCGTTTGCGATATCGAATAGACTCGCTTACCGGCACAAGATGTTCATCGTTAAAACCGTCGTCTACTGACGAATCTTGACTAACAAAGTCACCGTCACTCATAAATAAATCTCCCAATAATTAAACACTATTCCGTAGGGTGGGCCGTGCCCACACTGTTGACTTAATATCCCAATTCCGAAAGTATCTGCTCTCTGGAAACCCCCAGATCCTTTTTAATCTGCGCTTCCTGAAGTTGCTCCATCGTGTCTTCCGGCAGAGGATTCGGAAATACCACTTCCACTTCTCTTTCTTCGGGACTCGTCGCATATACACCGCACTTATCAAGTGCAGCTAGTATTAATTTAACGATCTGCCTTAGCCCCTCGCCGTAAGTATGTTGCTTGCGAGCCGTCTTGGAAAGCATCCCCATAAACGTCATCTTCAACGCAACTCCGCTGGTAAGGTTGCCCAGTTTGTTCTTGAGCACGCCCGCCACAACCGGCGTAACACCACTGACCTTATCCATCGCCTCACGAATTTCTGCGATATGCATATCCTCACTCGGCGTCGAGCTATCCCCGCCAAACTGTTCGACACTCGCTTCGGGATTATCCGTATACCACATCCGCCCCGGCGAGATCGTCTTGTCGCTGCACCCTTCGATCCCCTTAGCAAGATACATCTTAAACGCCTGGAAGGTAATCCGGCTCGCACGGTCGCTAAGACGAGTATTAAGCTCATCCTGCAAACCGATAAGCTGCTCGACATCGCTAAGCCCTTCGTAATAATACGGCTGAGCAACATTTTGAATATGAACAACCGGTATAACCCCCAGCGGATTTTCACCTTCGGCAATCAGATCGCCGTTTTCATATCTCTGCCACGCATCCGCCCCGATGATCTCGGTAATATTGCACCTCTTTCGACCGCCGCCGGATCCGCTGCCTGATAAAATTCGCGAAAGAAAACTGTTCTCAGATTCAAGCGAGTTCTTCTGCTGATAGAAATGCTGAATATAAAAATCAATCTTTCGATAATCGTCTTCGTCCAGAACCGGCAGTGCTCTCGGTGCCTCAATAAGGTCAAGCCCGATAGTAGAGGCCAATTGCAAAACAGAATGGAGAACTGATGAAGAAGGAGATGATGTAGTTGACTTTAAATCGGAATTGACCGTAGCGCCATTGCGACGCATCTTAACAAGTACCTCTTCCGACGGCCTGACCAGGCAGTCAACAAAACCATAGACACTTCCGAGCACCGCCATGTCCTGGAAAAAACCGGCCCCGCCGTTAGCAGCAAATACGCACTTTATGATCTTTTCAATTTCCTTGCGTTTGCTTTCCTCGTAGGCCTTACTGACAAAGCTTACGCCTTTGCCAAACAAAAAATCAACCATAGCGTTTATGCGCCATGTGATATCGTTTTCGATTACTACTTCCTTGCGGCTGATGTCGTCTATAGATCGGCCGGAACCTATTCCTCCGGACGAGGAATATGAAACTCCTGTTATCCGCGACGGAAGACCGAACTCCTGACCTTGCAGATAGTTCCTGCTCGACTCGCTGCCAACCGAAACGCCCGAGCCGGCAATGTCGTACATGTTGTTCTGGTAGTACTCCCAAAGCCTTCCAAGCTGCTTTCCGATCTCGATCCATTGATCGTCGACAAGCCATTCGACAAAACTCTCATCAAGCTTGCCGTCTCCAAATACCCGAAAATCAAATCCCATATTCGTACCTCAAAATGCGCCCGGCGATATTCACCGCGGCAAGGAATAAAAAATGTTTTTTCCCAGTGGTCAATAAAAATGACCTTACATATTTGCACGAACCCGCGCGATTTATGCGAAATCTCAGCAAAAAAATTGAAACGAAAAACATAAACTCTTATAAACAAAGGATATAAAAATTTTATTTTTTTCCGCCCCAGCAGAATAGTGTCATTGCATTTTATGCGAATTTGACCCGGCAAAGCGCAAAAACTCTAAGGTCTTTTTGAGTTTAATACGAAATGAAACCGGCTGAAATCCGGTTTTATGGAGTTGGACAATCCCGATAAATCAAGGCGCAGCCTCGGCCCTGTTTGTGCTTGCATAAATCTCGCTGAAGGAATGAGCTAGTTACTGAAGCTTATTTTGGTTTTGGGATTTGTTGTGTAATGTTCAGGGCATTTTCTATTGCGGTAAGTCTTATTGCCAGGTCGTCGATTTTCTTCTCTATGGTATCGAGTTTTGTCGTTACTTTATCGAATCCCCTGTCCGTCATGCCAAGACGATTTTCCATGGTATCCAGCTTCGTCGAGACCTTATCGAGCCCCTTGTCCATAGTGTTAAGGCGAGTTGACATACCGTCGAGTTTTGCCGAGACTTTATCGAACCCTCGATCCGCCGTACCAAGGCGATTATCCATAGTATTGATATAGCTGCCCATCATCCGTTCATAGGACTCGCTGACTCTAACCGCATCGCTCTTGTAAGGTTCAATGGATATGCTTGGTTCGACCTTATACTTGGCACTGCCTGCCTTGCTTTGTGAAGGGCAGAAAACAAAAGCGACCATGCCGATCAAACACAGCCCGCCAAGAGTAATAAGTGTATTTTTAGTATTCATAAAATTGCTCCTTTGTAAAGTGGCCCAAACCCATGCTTTTTTTACTGATATTGCATTTTTTACAATAGCCACTTTGTCTTATCGGCAAAATAATGGCCTGTGTTAAGCTGGAATTACCAACAGGGAGTTTGTAATTGGGACCGGTTTTTCACTTCGTTATTCGATATTCTTTGTTGAGTCCCGATGTACATCGGGATTCTTTTTTGCGGTTTGAATATCCAATAACGAACAAGGAATAAGGGTGCTTCCGGTAAATGCGTAGGTACTGATGTTATAGCGTGGATTCTTTTTTGAAGTCTTTCTCATCCAGGTAAAGATAATTAAAACCTCATGAAAAGTACACCGACCTGGTCCATATCGCACAAAATGCAATGACACTATCTAGCTATTCAAAAAAAAATACTTTCTTTTAATTCCTTACGCAAAAGAGACTTAGACGATTTACTACAACAAAAACCTTCCCGTTTTCGCACAAATAGCGCAGGTTTGTGCAAATATAGAGTGACAGTTTATCTCTAATTGTATAAGCAATTACAGGTCTTGTTTTCTGTCCGATTTAAAACCGGTAAAAAAACGGTAAACTTTGGTAAACATGTGCTATAAACGCCTTTAAATGAGGATAATTAAAGAAATTGAATTGAAATTCACATCAAAACGGTAAAGGAAACGGTAAAGAACGGTAAAGAACGGTAAAAAACGGTAAACTTTTGGTAAACTTTGAGGATGCCTACGCATTTACCGGATGAACCGGAATAAGAAATATCTAATGGAGGAAGTTTTGTTTTGTGGTTCTATAGTTATACGGTTGGAGCCAGCGGGCGCAGGTAATATACCCAAAGGGCGGCTATCTCGCGTGAAATGTAATAAGGCAGCCTCAGGAGGACCCGGCTTTCTTTTGCCGGTACTGTCAGAACCTGGCAGCCGTGACGCTGGTATGTCATTTTTATTCGGGGCAGGTGGTAGTAGTGGCTTACCGCTATGACTTTATCGAATGAGTTTTCCTTGAATATTTTAGTTGTGTTTTCTACGGTTTTTTGACTGCTCAGTCCGTTGCGGTCGATGATTATCGCCTCTTCGGGGATGCCCATTTCCAGGGCTCTTTTTTTCATTGCGTCTGTCTCGTGGACGCTGCCCGGCCCGGGTCCACCTGAGAAAATTATCTTTGGGGAACAGCCTTCAAGGTACAGTTTGCATCCGGTGACTGTTCTGTCTCTCAAAGCGTCTGACATCGCCCCGTCTTCTTTGACGCCTGCTCCGAAAACTACTATGACATCGGCGTCCCTGCGGTAATCGGTTTTGCCGAAGCAAAACATCTGGGCAAGCGGGAACATTACCATGCAGAAACAGAATGTGACCACAAAGATCATCCCTCGTTTTAACTGGCCGTGTCGCGGTCTTTCGGCAGGTGAGGTGAACAGGACAATTGTTATGCCGGTTGCGACGAGCAGCGAAAAGGGGACCGGAAAACCCGACGAGATCGTTTTGAGCCTGAGCAGGTTGAAGAATGTGCAGGTGTTGTAAATACAGACAACCAGCAAAAACAGCAGCAATCCGTCCATTATACCTCTAAGCCGGCGCGGCATGTTTGGCTTAATCGTAAAGAATATCAGCAAAAGTGAAACAATCGCCAGAAGCGAGCTTGCTATTGCCGGTTTTATCGACCCAAAGTCGATCCACCAGCAGTTTGCGTCGAAGCCTTCGATACGGAGCTGACCGAGGATGTTGAGAAGTGAAAAGCTGCCTATGAAAAACGCTATAGCCCGGCCGATAGTTTGTTTGGCCGCGCCAGTTTTATCTCGTGCGTCTGAGCTCATTTCTATCTCCGATCAAATAGATTCCTTGCCGCAAGTATATTCGTTTTGGTGTTGATTGCAAGGTATTTAGTAAGTAGAAAGTGTTTCTTGATTATGATTGATTTACGAGTATAATTTGATGCAGGTTTGTAAAATTGAATTTTGGCGGCGGTAAGTATATCAATACCTACCGATTGTTAAGATGGTTAGAGGCTAATACAGAAAGGGTTGGTGGTTAATTATGGATAAGGTACTCGAAACCAATGGCGGTTCGTTAAGGATTTGTTTAACTGGAGAATCTTTAATTTTTCCCTGAAAACGTCATTTTGAGTGCTGGCTATATTATAAATAATTGCTTAAGCAACCGCCATTAGTACCGCGAACATTTAATTCTTCATTTTGGGCGATATTCGCGGATTTTGCCGTTTTTTCGCATTTTTGGAAAGTTTTCTTGATTTTTTTTGGCTTTGATGCTATAATTTTGAACGTTATGAGTGATTTTACCATTACAATCAGGCTTTCCGCCCTCCTTTTACCGGGCCTGGTTCTGCTGCGCCTTTAGGCGCTCAAACTTTCCCCTCCCACTTTCAGTCATTCTTTTACCATTTTAATGATGGAAATTTTACGTATATTGCGTCATAATAGGCGACAATTAAGACTTGGAGATAAAAATGTCAGCAGAAAAAATACAAATATTCGACACGACCCTTCGCGACGGCGAGCAGGCGGCAGGCAGCCGGCTTGGAGTTCGCGAGAAACTAGAGATCGCACGTCAGCTTTCTAGGCTTGGCGTCGATGTCATCGAGGCCGGTTTTCCGATCTCTTCTCCCAAAGATTTTGAGGCGGTTGAACTGCTCAGCCAGGAGATTGAAGGTGTAACGATCTGTGCGCTTTCACGTGCCATCGCTGCCGATATCGAGGCGTGCGGCAAGGCCCTTGCCAAGGCGAAGAACAGCCGGATACATACCGGGCTTGGAGTTTCGGATATTCATATCGCCGGAAAGTTCTGCGACCCCAAGTATGGGTCGACGCTGGCTAAGAAAAAAGTGACCGCTATCAAGATGGCCATCG
>JAIPFN010000021.1 GCA_021736615.1 Phycisphaerae bacterium
ACTCTTAAGACCATCTAACCTGATAAGCTCGATCTCACCTGCAAATTCCTTATCACGATCCAGCCGACTGATAGCCTTTTCCAGATGCAAATTAAATTTCGCCGTAGCCTCAACCAACGCCGCCTGGCCATCCCAACCAACCCTGATCTTTCCCATCGCTACCGGCGCCGGCCTTTCCCGCTCACTTGCCAAGGCCATCCCCGATCCGATCACCGAAAGTTCTCCCGCCGCGGCCCTGCAATAATAAGCTGCCGCAGCAACCAGCCTGCCCGGCCTGGAAATCTCACCGGCAAGTTCTTCGTCAACAACACTCTCAACCGCCAAAGACTCATCAACCTTCCAGCCCTCAAGAGCCTTTTGCCACCACGCCGAACAAGCCTCTCTCTGACTCATCTCGTTCTTAGCCGGCAGTGCACCCTCTTTAGTCGGCGTAATCCCGGTCATATCGATAAGGGCCAGGCAAATATAATGAGCCGTCGCCCCCCTCGAACAAACTCCGATCCTGTCTGCCAGTTCCCAGGCGATATACGTTTTGTTGATCTGTCTAAGCGCACGCAACCGCCTGCTGATATTCTGCTTCGTGCCCGAAAGCCCAGTAACCGGCTTACCAAGCAGCATTTCTACCGCCCGCCTGCGGCCGTCATTTTTCAACCTCTCGATCGCATAATTCCGAACATGTTTATCGCCCGATGACATATCATTTTCAATCTGCTCATAGACCTCCTCATCCGGGCCCTCTTCGCCGTCGGCAAAAACAACCCTCTCGGCGATCACTTCGGCTGCATCGGAACCGGTCAGCATCTCGATAAGCTCGGCATTCCACAAACGCGACTGCCAACCCAGAACAGACGCCCTGCCGCAGATCGCCGCCATCGCCACAACCGTATCCGAAAGCAATTCGTCCGTCGGCAATTCCGCGAAATCCTTCACCACAAGCGCCTTCGCCGCATCGCTAAGCTGCACCGAAACCTGCCTTACCTCTCTGCTAACATATTCCCCCGCACCGTCATCGACTCCATAACCGCTTTCCGCCCCGCCAGAATCACCTCGCAATTCATCCAAAGGATCGATCGGAACTGCTTTATCGACTCTGGCATCCGACTGATCACCGGCGCCCTCTTTAACACTACCATGTTCGCCAGGCAAACCTTCGCTGCTTTTGACCCCTGCCGGCTCATCATCTTCTACATCACCGCTGCCCTGGGTCATCAGCAAATAAGCGAGTCCGCCCAATACGATCAACCCGATAACAATTACGATATACTTAAACGCCTTACCGGAATTCTCATCCTCCTGCAGCCATCGCCTTTCCATCGCCGCATAAGCAGCCTCGGATTGATTCACCGCATCGTCGACGTCTTCGACATCTTCCTGTTCGTCATTAAGCACATCGTTGACAAGTTTTATCTTTCTCGCGTCACCGGCATCGTCAACGCTTTCAACACCGCCATCCAAACCCTCTGCCTTCTTCAAGGCTTCTTCTTCATCCAGATACCTTTTCTGAATCCTGAAACCGTCTTTGCTCGCCGCCTCATCGATTGCCGCCCCGGCCTTATCCTTATCGATATTCAACCGGTCAGCCAGTGCATAAAGTTTGGTCTTGGCGTTTTCGTCCAGCCCGCCCTCGTCAGCGGCAAGTTCAACCGAACCGGCAAAAAAATCAACATTGATCGCAGAATGCTCGCCCGTCTCGAAAAGCGGCGAAGGGATCCGCGCAAGAATCGCCGCAACATTATGTTCCTCAACCCCCAAAGCCCCAAGCTCTTTGCCCAAAACCTCCTTACCGTGTGTACTCAACGCACCCTGTGCGTCGATAGCATTGGTAATCGCAAGCCGAACCGCACCGACAAGACGGGCACGCTTACCCATCTCATCCTTAAGCTTATGCCACCTCCGGGCGATTACCTTATCGTATTTGGCCCGCTTGACATCGTCGGCAAGCACTTTTGCAGCCGGTTCAAGGTGTTCCTTTTCAAACTCTATGATCTGCGGCACAAACTCCGGTCCCGGGGCATTTTGACGAAGCTCGTTTTTCCTCGCAAGCAGTGCCGCCCTGACAGTTTGCACATTGCAATCCTTACGGTCGATACCAAGTAGATGATAAAAGCTCGGCGCGATAATATTTTCGGCGATTCCAAGCATTCGGTAGAACATTCGTAGTTCGGTCATAGCAAAACCTCCCCGCACCCCATCCGCACCCCCAATGAAAAACCGGCAAAAACCGGACAAGTTTTCAGACCAAAATAACTATCCAAAACAATTCCTAAAAATATAACACCACGGCCGCAAGGCCGAAACCAAAATTCGTAATTCGTAATTCGTAATTCGTAATTCGTAATTAAAATTGTCAAACTGGCCGTAAGGTCAGTTTGACAATTTCATCACCAGCCCTTCAATCGCAACTTTTCCCGTAGTCCCGCCGGTTTTCATCGCATAATCGATGTGGGCAAGCTCTGTCAAAACACAACCGCACTTTTTCAGACTAATATTATTAACCTGCCGAAAAAAACCGTTCTTATCGCCAAAAACTCTAAGCTCTTTAGTAACCTGTGGAATACCAACGCCCTTTTCAAGCAAAACCTTCGCGTTAAAGAGTTTGCGAAAATGAAAAGCGAACGCCCCGACCGCCGAAAACTCGGCAGACTTATCGTTTGTGAACATATTCCTGAGCCTCTCTATCGCCGCCCCTTTGTTGCCCGACGTCATCGCGTCGATAACCGAAAACACATTAAACATCCGGTTATGCCCGACCAGGGCCTCGATACTTTCAGGCGTAATACTTGCGTTCTTACCCGCATAGACAGCCAGTTTATCGATCTCGCCGCATATCCTGCCCGGATCGTCACCGGCAAGCTCGACAAGAAGTCCCGCCGCCTGCCGCGAAAGTTTTTTTCCATGCTCCGAGGTTGCGTATTCCACCGCGTAATTGGCAAGCTCCCACGGTTTAACCTCCAGGCTGATATGCTCGCCCATATTTTTAAGCTTTTTGGCAAGCTTGGTATTTCCCGGCCACGAATCGACCGTCATAACCAGCACGCCCTTGGGCGCAGGATCGTCAAAATACTTCTCAAGACCGCCGCGATATTCAGAGACAAACTTATCGGCTCCTTTGATCAAAACAACCCGCCGCTTAGCAAGAAACGGAAGCGTACGCAATTCATCCAGCACATCTGCAAGCTCTGCCCGACCGTCATCAGGCTGATACAAAGCCATAGCCCGCTCGTCGGCGCTAACCAGCTTATCAACCAGCTTGCTGCAGCTATTACCAACAAGAAACTTATCCTTGCCAGATATAACATATACAGGCTTAGCATCCATAACACAAACTTCCGTAGGGTGGGCCGTGCCCACGCTGTAACTATTCAGATACCGCCGGCATCCTGCCGGCTTTATTTCACTTTACAAACTTAAAATAAACCCAAACAAAAAACGCGTCAACCCGAGATCACTGATAAAACAGCCTCGGCCTTCAGGCCGTAACATTCATTATACATTATACAATAGGCATTATTCATTTCAAACTGACCGGTACGGTCAGTTTGAATAAGCTATTCATCTTCCGGCGAACTTTGCTCAACCTGGCCATCGCCTTCGTCTTCGCCGTCGCCGTCGTCATCGTCGTCGTCTTCGTCAACAACCAGCCTCGCAGCCGCCACAAGCGTATCACCGTCCTTAAGCTTGATCATCCTGACACCGGCCGTATTTCTGCCGATAGCCCGAACCTCGTCAAGCCCCGTCCGGATGATAATCCCGTTGGCACTGATAAGCATAAGCTCGTCATCGTCACAAACAGCCTTCAGAGCAACGACCTTACCGTTCCTGTCGCTGGTTTTCATATTGATCAGCCCAAGCCCGCCTCTCGACTGTGCCCTATAGTCCTCCAGCAGCGTACGCTTGCCGTAACCGTGTTCGCACATAGTCAAAAGCGATCCGCCTTCCTCGGCGATAACCATATCGACAACCTCGTCGCCCGCACGTAGCTTGATACCCTTGACACCGCGGCTTACACGCCCAAGCGAACGGGCCTGCTCTTCGTTGAACCGAATCGCCATACCGTCTTTAGTACCGAGAATAATATCGTCTGTCCCGCTGGTAATATCCGCACCGATCAGCACGTCGTCAGCGTCAAGCTTGATAGCGATCAAACCGGTACTTCGCGGATTACCGTAAGCACTAAGCACCGTCTTCTTGACAATACCTTTACTCGTCGCCATAACAAGCTGCCTGTCGTCAAAATCACGAACGTTAATGATCGAAGCGATCTTCTGGTCGCCAAGGTTAAGCAGGTTGACGATATTACGCCCCTTGCTCTGTCTCGACATACTCGGAATACCATAAACACGCAGCCAATAGCAGCTGCCCTTATCCGTAAACACCATCAGGTAATCGTGCGTCGAAGCCGTGAACATATGCTCGATAAAATCTTCGTCCTTCGTACTCGAACCGATAATACCGCGACCGCCCCTGCCCTGCTTGCGGTACGTATCGATAGGCATACGCTTGATATACCCGGCATGGCTGATCATCACCAGAACCTCTTCGTCGGCGACCAGATCTTCAGCATCAAAATCTTCGTTCCCTTCGTTGCTAAGGATCGTACGCCTCTTATCGGCGTACTTTTCCTTGATCTCATAAACATCCTCACGAATAACGTCAAGCTGAAGCTCCCTGCTAGCCAGCAACGCCTCATACCCTTCGATACGCTCGGCAAGCTCGGAATATTCATTTGCCAGCTTTTCGATCTCAAGACCGGTAAGCCGCTGCAGCTGCATCGTCAAAATAGCGTCCGCCTGCGGACCGCTGAGGAAATGCTCGCCCTTGGTTCTTTCGTTAAGGAAAGACTCCGGCAGAAGATTACGCAATGTCGCACTTTCAACAAGCGTCAGCGGCTTATTCATCAATGCTGTTTTAGCAGACGGTGCATCCGGCGATGCCTTGATCAGAGCGATGATCTCATCGATATCGCTCACCGCCATGATCAGACCTTCGAGAATATGGGCCCTGTTCTTGCACCTGCGAAGCTCATAACGCGTCCTGCGGCGAATAACCTCAAGCCGATGCTTGATAAACAGTTTAAGCATCATCTTGATATTAAGCGTCTCGGGCCGATTGTTAACCAGCGCGACGTTATTGATCGCAAACGTAGTCTGCAAACTGGTAAACTTGTATAGCTTGTTCAGAACAACTTCCGCCTCCATGTCCTTCTTAAGGTCGACGACAATACGCATACCGTTACGGTCAGACTCGTCGCGAACATCTGAAATCTCGATAATCTGCCCGTTACGAACACACTCGGCGATCTTCGAAACGATCGTAGTCTTAACGATCATATACGGAATTTCGGTAATTACGATACTGACCCTGCCGCGTTTACTCGTCTCGATCTCGCTCTTGCAGCGAAGCCGCAAATGCCCCTTACCGGTAACATAAGCATCAAGTATCCCCTTCCGGCCGCACACAGTACCACCCGTCGGAAAATCCGGACCCGGCAAAACTTCCAAAATATCCTTGAACCCGCAATCGGGATTTTCGATCATCAGCAGCAACGCATCGCAAACTTCACCGACATTATGCGGAGGCAGATTCGTCGCCATACCGACAGCGATTCCGCTTGCACCGTTAACCAGAAGGTTCGGAAACTTCGACGGCAGAACAACAGGCTCTTGCCTCGTCTCGTCATAGTTGGGGACATAATCGACCGTATCTTTTTTAAGGTCTTCCAGCATCTCCATCGACGGCCTGGCAAACCTTGCTTCCGTATAACGCATAGCCGCCGGAGGGTCCGCATCGATACTGCCGAAGTTTCCCTGCGGATCGATAAGCGTATACCGCATATTCCAGTCCTGGCCAAGCCGCACAAGCGTACCGTACGTCGCCTGGTCGCCATGAGGATGGTAGTTACCGCCAGTGTCACCGACGATCTTCGCGCATTTACGGTGCTTGGTCTGCGGTCCGAGGTTCAGGTCATTCATCGCGACAAGAATACGCCGCTGAGAAGGCTTAAGCCCGTCACGAGCATCAGGCAACGCACGCGAAACAATTACGCTCATCGCATAATTGAGGTACGAATGCTTCATCTCGTCAAGAATCCGCCTATCTTCGAATTGTTCAACGAATTGTTCTTCGATTTTCTCTATTTCTTCGTCCATATCTTTTTTTCATCCCTAAAAATTTAAACGCTTCCAATGCAATCTCCTCCGGGAAAAGAAACTGCTAATACAACCTTTCAATTTAACCGAAAAACCCCTAAAAGTCAAACAAACAACCCAATTTTCCCTTTTTTTTAGCCCAAAACAAAAAAAAACCGCCAAATCCCCAAAACGACCCCCAAATTTCAACGAATTCAACCAGAAAACCCATTTAAGAATATTTTCAAAATGTTTTTTTTAATAAAATAGGCAGTTTGGTCCAATAATACTCGCATTTAAACAACGATATACTCGACTTTCAAGCGGCAGCCCCAAAACCCTCTAATTTCGTTGAAATCACCATTGAAATATGCTATAATGAGGTTTAACAATGGTAGTGCTGATCGGGTGCGGGCGTGGTAAAACACAGATCAGAAATACTGCCGGTTCCAGCGATTTTGTTTATTGATATGTTTAAATTTCCAGGAAGATTCTACGCGCAGATGCTGTTGTTCCAATGATCCTTTCACTGGCAATTTAGTAATTAGTTATTAATTTATTTTTTTGGAGTTACGGAAATGTTAAAAATGAAAAGAAAAGCTGTATTAACCATAGCAATCCTGGTCATGGCACTTGCCGCATCTGCATCCGCCGGCCTGGATTCAGTAACGATCGCAACTTTTGGTGACCCTTCCGCCGGAGCATCCGAACCGTTGTTCACTCTCGATTACGATCAGGGCACACTTCAAGGCGGTTGGTCCGGCACCGGCCTGACCCTGCAAGTCCCCATAGCTGGCATCATCTATTCCAACGCAACTTTCGAAATGGACGACATGGCTTTTGCCGGCACTTCTGCAGGCGGTTACTACACAAACAGTGGACCTGGTTCTATCCTTTTCTATGACGGAAGCACTGAAGTCCTAAAGTTAGAATTTGATCAACTTTGGATTCAGGACAGAAACTCCGGGCTTAACGCTCAGGACATATATGGAGATAATGTAACTATCACTGGCGCAGGTATTCCAACAGGTCTTTCTCAAGAGCATTTTGGTTTTACTTTCGTAAACATCGACAACGCAGGAGACCTTGTTCAGGCCACAGCATCATTTACTTCATCCGCGGTACCGGAACCTGCAACAATGTTCATCCTTGGCTTAGGCGGTCTGTTACTCAGAAAACGTAAATAAGACAATCAGGTAATAACTTTTATAAAGGTGCCTTTCGCAATTGTGTCAGGCACCTTTATTCTTTTTCTTTCACACTTTTTCTTTCAAACTGTTTTTTTTACACTGTTTTTTTTCACACTGTTTTTTTCAAACCTTTTTTTCAGTAAAGCACCAATGCCAGGGCTCATAAATAATCCCGTAT
>JAIPFN010000022.1 GCA_021736615.1 Phycisphaerae bacterium
CAATCGTACCGGAACCGGCTACGATGGCTTTAATGGGCATTGGAGCTTTTCTGGCGGTAAGAAGGAAAAAGGCATAAATACCGTATCTAATCCGGCTGGACAAAATCGTAAAGTGAGTCCTGTTCAGCCGGATTTTATTATTTTTTAAGAGATGATACAATGAGAGTAATTATTCTTGCACTTGTTCTTATGAACATATTCGCAGTCTGTGGTTCTGCTGCTGAATTTTCCGGTTACGCGGATTATGTTTTTGATCAGGCTGACTTTGCGACCGAATGCATTGAATACTCTCCCGTAGGAATGCTTTACGATTATCTTGCAAGCATGCCTCTAAATGATCCGGGCAATGCCTTAGGCAGACCTACAGTTGACACAGATGGCGACGGCTGGTATATAGATGGCTTTCAGACTGCCCCTGTCAACCCGGTAAACTCGGCTTTCAGATATAACGAGCTTCTATTTATTGGCGAAGGCGGACATGCTTCTTTTAAATTTAACCATCCTGTAAGTGATGACGAGAATAATCCTTACGGAGTCGATCTTATTGTTTTTGGCAATGCCTCCCAGACGATGGGTGGCGGCCGCGGATGGTCTAATGGCGACCCTGAGTTGTTCAATGTTGGCTCCGGCGGGTTTTCTGAACCGGGTATTATTTCCGTTAGCCAGAACGGAACCATATGGTATAGTTTCACAAATGATCAGGACTTTATGTCAGGTGATTCCAATTTCATTAAACTCCCTTCCGATGCTAATGACGGGCCGTTCTGCGACTCATTTGCCCCGACACTTGGAAGGGTTTACGACCCTTGCAGACCTGACCAATCTATTGGGACATGGAACCAGTATTGGGCAGAACCCACTAATCCGACTTTACCGATCGACCCCAATAAATCGTTTGAAGATTTCGGCGGAGTTTCGCTTGCCGATATGTGTCTGGCTTACGGTAATTCCGCCGGCGGAACAGGTTTCGATATCGGTCTGCTGGACCTGCCGGTTGATCCGTTGACAGGGAAAAAATGGTTTATATATGTCAGGGTAGACGATAAGCCTTTCGGTGGGACTACGGAAATAGATGCCTTTTCCGATGTGAGCAGTTGCGGAGACTGGAAACACCCGTATCCGCAGGGAGACATAAATCACGACTGCAGGGTCAATATAATTGACTTGGCGGTTTTAGCCAAACACTGGCAGGCAGAAATTACTTTACCAGATGACCCTGGAAATATCGCAGATGTTTTAGATGATGACCTTATTAATATAGATGACCTTAATACTATAGCCGGCAATTGGCTTGGCTGTAGTTGGAATTGCGACTGAAAGAAACATGATGGATTATCTTAAAAACAAGCCCCGGGCCTTTACATTGATCGAATTGCTTGTAGTAATAGCGATAATAGCTTTATTGCTGGCAATAATTATGCCCTCATTGGCGATGGCAAAACGTCATGGCAAGGCCGTCTTTTGCATGAATAATCTGCGTCAAATGTCTCTCGCTTCTAGCTCTTATACTATGGAAAACAAAGATTACTATCCCCTGGCTCATTATAACATAATGACAGACGGCATACTTTATGTTTACTCATGGGATTTTACATCTCATAAGGACTGGAGTACTACTCCGGCTGAAAATATCATAGAGCCGGGCATACTCTGGCAGGGTCAAACTCTGGAACAGGTCCAGCAGTGTCCGTCGTTCAAAGGCGATGCAAACTGGTTTGCCGATCCGTTTACCGGATACAATTACAATACCAGTTATATCGGCAGAGATGAGACAGTTTTTCCCGCAAAATCCGCCAGGGCGTCAGAGGTAAGAAGCCCTGGTGCGACCGCGCTTTTCGGAGACGGACAATACGCCGAAGGAGCCAATAAATTCATGCGTCCGCCTTTACCTGCCGCAGGAGGACGAGACGCATCCGTCGCTGATGCCATGCGTGCAGCCGGAACCCAGGGCTACAGACATAATAATAAAACAAATGTAGCATTTTGTGACGGACATGTTGAATCATGGAAAGAACTCTCCACATCAGTTACAGACTTGTCCGTTAAGAATGGTCTGGATGAGTATAATCAAACGCATGATATTAAAATCGGATTTCTTTCCGATGACAATAAAGTCTATGACTTGAAGTGATATATGAATGGTCAGTGCATAATAAAATGAAAAAATATCTCATTCTGTCTATAGGTGTCGTTTTCGGCCTTGCAATTTACTTTGCTGGTGTCAGCGACCCGCGCACGCTTGGAAAAGACCATCCGGAACAAAATAAGATTCCCGCCAGAATAATCAGCATAAACCCGGCGGCTACGGAAATAATATTTGAGCTTGGCTGTCAGGACAAACTTGTCGCGGTCAGTAATTATTGCAATTACCCCAGTCAGACCGCCGCCATCGAAAAGGTCGGCGGAGTTACAGCCCAGAACTTCGAGCGCATAAGCTTTCTAAAGCCCGACCTGATTATCGTTCAGGGTGAAAGTGAAAATTTGACGGACTTTTGCCAGAAACGAAATATTCAATGCGTAAGTGTCAACCTGAGATACATTGACGAGATATATGACGGTATCAAACAGCTTGGCGAAATACTCGCCTCGGCGGAAAAGGCCGAAAATCTTTGTAATAAAATCGCCGATCAATTCAGGGAAATTGAAACCAGAGTTTTATCGGCAAAAAAGAAGAAAGTCTTTTTCTCTTTCTTTAGAACGCCCGGCTCCCTCGCCGGCATAACAACCATCGGCCCGGAAACCTGTTTGAGCGAACTTATAACCCTTGCAGGCGGAAAAAACATATTCGACGATGTCACCCAGGACTACACTGTTATCTCCAAGGAAAGTCTGTTAAAACGTCAGCCTGATATTATCATTGAACCCTACGCGGTTTTCAGAGATAATAAAAAAAACACCGCCCAGGCCATAAAGGACTGGAGCAAACTCGGCGCATTGGACGCGGTCAAAAACAACCGTATTTATTTCATAGAACCAGATCTCGTTCTAAAACCCGGTCCAAGAATTGCCCAGGCGACTTTAAAGCTTGCCAGGTTATTGCATCCGGAGTTGTTTAGTGAATGAAACCATTCTAAATCTTGAAAGCATCAGCTACTCCTACAAGCAAACCGGCTGGAAGCTCGATTCTGTTGACTTGTCTGTAAACGCCGGAGAATTCATCGGTATTTTAGGTGCTAATGGCTCCGGCAAAAGCACGCTCCTGAAAATCGCTGCAGGCATTCTCGATCCTGCCGCCGGTAATGTAATCCTTCAGGGCAGATCGCTCCGGAAAATTCCTAGAAGGCAGTTGGCCCAAAGCATAGGCTATCTCCCCCAACAAGTCAATTCAGCGTTTAATTTAAAAGTCAAGGAAATTGTTTCAATGGGAAGGTTCTGCCATTCGAAAGGGTTAGGCATAGTATCGGCAGTTGACGAAAAGATAGTCGATGAGTGTATGCGCGAAACAGAGACCTTCGATTTCCGCGACAGAAGCATAGACGAGCTTTCAGGAGGCGAACGCCAGAGAGTCTTTCTCGCTTCCGTTCTTGCCCAGCAGCCAAGGATCATGCTTCTCGACGAACCAGGTACCGGACTGGACATGCATCATCAGGTCTCTTTTTTTAAATTACTGGCACAACTCAATAAAAAGGAAATAGCCGTCGTAGTGATAACCCATGAGCTAAACCTCGCAAGCCAGTTTTGCGGTAAGGTACTCTTGTTGAGCAAAGGAAAAAAAGAAATTTTCGGATCGGTCGAAAAAGTATTCGAGCGTATCGGACAGATAGAAATGTACTCTAAGGACATGTCCTTTATAAAACATCCGTCAAATCATAAGCCCGCTGTTTTGCCGTACAACAATTCATTAGAGGACTCGATATGATTGTAGCGGCGAAACAAAATAAAACAATAAGCTCATACAGTATCCTGCTGTACCTGGTATTCGCTATTGCCGTACTTGTGATATGTCCATTGGTCGGCTCGGAATACCTCGATACAAAATTAATCGTCCGGGACCTGCTGGATAAGAAAATATCTCAGATTGATACCGATATTTTTATAAACCAGCGTCTGCCGCGCGTACTCCTGGCATTTCTCACAGGCGCCGTTCTTGCCGTCGCGGGCAATACGTTCCAGGTGATCCTGCGAAATCCGCTTGCCACGCCGTATACGCTCGGGGTGACCGGCGGGGCGTCTGTAGGTGCATACCTGGCCATCGCGTTTCCTGTTCTTAATGTCAGTGTCGGCAAATTCAGTTCGGTTCAGCTAATGGCAATTGCCGGTGCCGGTGTTATCGGATTGATAATCTACGCCGCATCACGCAAAAAAAACGGCCTGTCAATGCACACCATGCTCCTTGCCGGAGTCACAATAGGCATAATGTGCGGTGCGTTTATAATACTCATCAGATACCTGACAAACCCCGATCTGCTCATAGCCCTGGACCGATGGACCATGGGCAGACTCGATACGATTGGATATGACTGGTTTTATTCGGTGCTCCCGCTAGCTGTTGCCGGGTTACTGATGATCGCTTTTCATCTGCGCAGTCTCAATCATATTTCGCTCGGCGAGGAAATGGCTTTGGGCCATGGGGTCGATGTTTCTAGCGTGCAGAAATATTGTTTTATTGGAGCCTCTGTAGCGACCGCCGCCGTAGTTTCTACGGTAGGCCCCATAGGTTTTGTCGGTTTGATCGTCCCGCATATCGTCAGATTTTTTTCGGGATATGATAACAGACCCGTTATGATCGGATGCGTTTGTCTCGGCGGGGCGTTCCTTGTGATTTGTGACGCCATGGCCAGAACGATTATTTCCCCCGCCGAAATACCCGTAGGAGTAATAACAGCGCTAATAGGCGGCCCATGCTTTATATACCTGCTGATAAAAAGAAAATAGCCCTCTCTCTTCTCCCTTCTCTCTTCTCCCTTCTCTCTTCTCTCTTCTCCCTTCTCTCTTCTCCCTTCTCCCTTCTCTCTTCTCCCTTCTCCCTTCTCTCTTCTCCCTTCTCTCTTCACACTTTACGCTTTACGCTTTACGCTTTACGCCTTTCGCTTTTCGCCTCACGCCTTACGCTTGCCGGAAGGACGTTTTCCCTTTCTTTTTCCTCTGTATGGACGTCCTTCGCCTTTTCTCGGCTTTGTGCCATCCATATTGGGTGCCTCGCCAAGCCACTGCGGGTCAATACGGTTTGATTTGATCAGTTTCTGCAGGTCATAGAGATCGCCCTTGGAGTAGAATGTTACCGCCGTCCCTTCGCGACCCATCCGAGCCGTTCTGCCCGTCCTGTGTGTGTATGCTTCCTGACCCTTCGGGAAATCGTAGTTGATCACATGCGAAGCGTGCGAAAAATCCAGCCCGCGCGAGGCGACATCGGTAGCCACCATCAGCGTGATCTGTTTCTTTTTAAACCGGTTAAACAGTGAGGTACGTTTCGACTGTTCCATACCGCCGTGAATCGTCTCGGAGGAAATCTTTTCCTTTTTAAGATGGCCAAAAAGCTTATCGCAGTTAGTTCTCGAATTGCAAAAGATTATTGCCTGAGTAGGTTCTTCTTTTTTGAGATATTTAACCAGAGTTTCAAAATGATTTCCGCGATTGACCTGTTTAAACTGATGCGTCAGATTCTGCGGTGCGATCTGGTCGGTATTCAGTTCGATAGTCAGCGGGTCCTTCAGGTATTTTCTGGCAAGCTGCTGGATCGGTTTCGGCATCGTCGCAGAAAACAGCAGCGTCTGATGCTCGTGAACCAGGCAAGAGATGACAAATTCGATATCGGTAATGAACCCCATATTCAGCATTTCGTCGGCCTCGTCCAGAACGAACGTGCGAACCTCAGACAGACTAAGCGGGCTGTGATATATCAGGTCGATCAGCCTGCCGGGCGTCGCGACGAGGATATGCACGCCGTGTTCCAGCTTGGACTTCTGGATGTCCATCGAAAATCCGCCGTAAACCGCGAACGGAGCGACCTTGGTAAATTTGGCGATCGACGAAATCTCGCTGACGTATTGCAGGGCAAGTTCACGCGTAGGCACAAGGATCAGCGATTGAACCTCGTTAAGAGATTCGTCGACCAGTTGAACCAGCGGAACTGCGCACGCCGCCGTCTTGCCGGAGCCTGTTTCGGCTTTGGCGATCATATCCCGCTCACCGAGGATATGCGGAAAAGTGTGTTCCTGAACTGGGGTTAAGTCCTCATAGCCGATGGCCTTAAGCCCTTTGAGGATTTTTGGCTTTAGATCTAATTCTGTAAATTTCATATTTGCCTAATTATAGGTATATACTGGGATTATGCCAGTTGATTCTCAGATTATCGGAATAATTGTTGTTTAATATTCAATATTGTGTAAAAGAATTGAAATTCTGAATCTATAACGACATACTGGACAGGTAAATCTGGCCGATTCGATGCCGTTACTAAATGGTAAACTTTTTGCACACTTGTTAGTGAATGTAACCCAGTCAAATTAGAGAAATTACTTCAAATCTGAAGTAACAAAAAAAGCCCGCCATTTCTGACGGGCTTTCCTGTTATTTTCTAAAAAACTTTGATTTCAACTGATTATTTGCCGCATTTGCCTTTGCTCTTTGGGCATGAACCCTTAGCTTTAGGGCAGCTGGATTCACTCTTTTTGCAGCCGTCTTTTTTGCATTCGCATTTGCAGTCGGCGTCAGTGCATTCGCACTTTCCGTCTTTGCAGCAGTCCTTACATTCACAGTCTTTACACTTGTCGCATTCAGCCTTTTTAGTTTCGGCTTTCTGGGAAGGGCAGCAACCTTTGGCTACGCTCTTATAAGAGGATTCGCCGGCCGCCTCAAAAGAAAAAGCCGGTGAAACAGTAACAAACGCCATAGCGACCAGTAATACTAACATTGATATAGAGAATTTACGCATAATAAAACCTTTCATTACTTTAGTGTGTTTGTCCCGTATGGGACGAGTTTGATAAAAATTTAAGAATTGAAAACTATGATTGTTTCTCAACACAAATACACACATAGCTTAGCGGCGCAAGGTCCTACAGGCACCGCTTGACGAAGGGGTTTACTGGAAATGGTTAGATTTTGCAAACAAACCGCATGCAAACCGGCCCCTGCGGCCATCGCCGCGTTTGACCGAGTTTCTGGGATAATGCTATCCTGTTTACGGCCAATACTGCAGTAGACCATTTTGCAGCAAACTTTACTTGCCGGTTTTTTGACCGGTTTATTGCAGCATTGGTCGGATTGTTCTTTCCCGCCGTTATCGCAGCAGGAAACACTAGCGGTATTACTCTTTTTAGACGCACACCTGCAAGCCATCAAATTCGATGTACTAAAACCCGCTAGCGTCGCCAAAACCAAAAACGCACGCACAAATTGTAAATAAGGTATTTTTGCCATAATCGCTGTAAAAAGTACGACGAGCTAGCCGTCTTGTTCGTCAAAATATAAATATAATTACC
>JAIPFN010000023.1 GCA_021736615.1 Phycisphaerae bacterium
GAAGATACAGGAGCGTCAGAAACCGATACAAAGTAACAGACAGGTCCTGTTGTAACCGGACCTTTATTACTTTCATCAACATAATCTCGATATGTATCAACTCTCCAGTAGTACGTTCCAAGAACCGTAGTGTCCACGGTCGCACTGCTGATCCCCAGACCTTCTGCTACAAGTGTAGTGAGAGGGTTAGTTTGATCGCAGTAAACTTCCACATAAACATCCTCACCGGTGTTCGGGTCCCTATTCGTCCAAGTCAAAGGCGTATCAACAGCGGAACTTACGATCTTGCCGCCTGTAAGTGTTAGATCGCTTATCGTACTAATGCAGCCATCCGTAGGGGTTGTGATAAGAATAGACCCAATGCTGGAATCGGGCAGTGCAGCGGTGCCAAGATGCCCCAGTTCACTGTCAAACCACGTGACTGTACCTGGCCCTGTGGCCGATGTCACGTCAATACTTACCGTTAGCGTTCTCGCTCCCGAATTATTGTCCGGCCCATCGACACCACCGGCAGTCCCGAGACCGGCAAACATATCAAGTTCAACGCTGTCGCGGTAGATGATTGTCCCCATACCTTTGACACCAGTAAAATCACTGCCGCCGGGCGTATTCGATTGGGCGAATCCGAGCGATAGCCAATTACCGCTGTTAAGCGACATCGTCATGGTCAGATCAAATTTTCCGGCAACAGAGCCTTTGGCATCGTCGATATAAGAACCAAGATTGAGATAAGCCCGCGTTCTACCGTCTGGCCCTACTCCGTCTGCAATGACAGTACCATCATCACTGAAGCTGCTATATGCAACCCAGCTCGCAGAACCTCCAGCATTAACAATTTCCGGGCTAAACATATCTGCTGTTTTCCCATTTAGCGGATCACCATTACCGCTGAAATATTCAGATAAGATAACACCGGCGTTTGCCGTTACGGTTGCCGTCACGGTAATCACAATGGCTATAAACATCACTTTATTTTTCATCTTTAATACTCCTTAAATAAAACCTCATGGGATCCGTTATTGAGAACATACCCAAAAAACGGCACCCAATTTCTTAACTCGCATATCAAACGGGCTATCTTAAAATTTATTCCGCTCCGCAGACAATAACGGATATAATGCAAAACCTTTACTTTTTATTATATCGTCTTCTTACTATTCAATGCTAGTCGTTTTTGCGTAAAAATATTATGAATTTGCGTCTTCTTGCTTGACTTTTGCCAAAATCGCATTAAAATAAGCAAAACTAAGGTTAAATTTCGCAATATTCTTATTGAAAGGCGTCTGAATTTGCCCCGACAAGACATAGACCACAACCAAACCGGTTCAAACATCCCCAGGATCGCAATTCTCGTAGAAACGTTCAACAGCTGGGGTCGCGGCATTATCCAAGGCGTCAGCAATTATGAACGTTCCCACAATCCCTGGCATTTCTTTCTCGATCCTCACTCAGGCGTCGAAGAGGACGTCCGAATGCCCGCGGGCTGGAAAGGCGAAGGTATAATTGCACCGGTACGAAGCCTTAAACTCGCCGAACAGCTTAAAAAACTCAATGTTCCAGTAGTGAATGTATCAGGAGTTGATCTTCCGGGAGTTAATTTTTCCAGTGTAATGAGCGATCCTCAGGTTATTGTTCGAATGGCCGTTGACCACCTTTGTCAAAACTGCGGTTTTACTAATATTGCTTTTTGCGGCGAACCTAATCGTAAGTTTCTGGATTTTTGGGCAGAGGCGTTCAAAACCGTAATTTCAGAATATGATATTGCTCCTATTATCTATAAACCCGGCAAAGGCATCACCACCCGTTCAGGAATTGCCGCCAAACAGAAGGACCGCCAGCGATGGATCAAAGAATTGCCCAAGCCAATTGGGATTCTCGGCTGGGACACAATGCTCTCGCGTCACCTTACCCAGGTCTGCGAAAGGATCGGTTTAAAAGTACCAGACGATGTCGCAATCATAAGCCTTGAAACGGAGGACCTTTTAGGCGAAATGGCACATCCGCCCATTTCCGGAGTAACGCTAGCTTTGGAAAGGGTAGGTTATGAAGCGGCTGCCCTGCTGGACAGACTGATGAAAAACCCGATGCAGCCGCCGGAAACAATTTTAATTCCCCCCCTGTATATCACGGCTCGCCAATCGACAAGTATCTACGCCGTCGAAGATCCGAGATTACGCCAGGCACTTGCATACATACGCGACCACGCGTTTGAGGGGATTACAGTCAACGATCTTCTAGAGGAGGTGGCCGTTTCACGACGAGTGCTGGAGCGACTGTTCAAGAAAGTACTGGCAACGACACCGTCCGCCGAGATCACACGCTACCGAATGATGAAGATCAAGGAACTGCTGCTGAAAACAAACATGCCGATACCAGACGTTGCAGCCGCCTGCGGATTCAATTACACAGAGAACATGATCCCCTTTTTCCGAAAAAAAACCGGCCTGCCACCACTGGCATACCGAAAGAAAATGCAACCACGTTAGATGCAATGAAAAGCAACGTAGAAAACCGCGTAAGGTACAAAAAAAATAGCTCCGGCCATATTTACTTTTCAAGTCTGCAAAAATTAAGCAGTTCTCCCATAACTCTTTAAAAGTCCGCCAAGAAAGTTTTTTCGGACAATATTTCTGGTCATTATATTTGATAGCGTGCTACCGCCCTGCCGTTTAGCAGTAAAATTATACTATGCAGCGATGTAATTTGCAATTCCCTAGTGTGGCCTGTGCTCATTAAAATATGAAGTATAGAAATCAACGACATGCTGTAATCGATTTAAGCCAAAAATCAGTAAATGGTTCAAGCACTCATTTTTGCAGCTAAGCACATACCTTTCCGAATGAGCATTTGCGTTAGGTGCCTGAAAAGGTGTTTTAACAGTATCAACACCAGATGCTTTTAAAATGGCATCCACTTCATCAGGATACAACTGGCCATTATTGCGAATTAAGAATCGTAGTTCAATGCTCTGTTCTTCACACTCCCAAAGGACATGGCGAATTTATTGTTTAAGCCATTGGTTCGTTGGTGAAAAAGTCTCTCGGGACAGAATGACTTTTGGGGTCTGTAAATGGATAACAAAGAAAACATAGGCCGTGGTCAAGCCTCTAAAAGTCCAAACTTCCTTCTGGAATATGTCTGCACAGAAAAATACAGGTGCATGCCGGGCCAAAAACTCCCGCCAAGATGGGCCTTCTCGTTCAGGAGAAGGCGGTAGCCCATTCAGCCTTAAGATATTAGCAATACTGGATTTAGAAATCTCTATATCAAGCTTTTTAAGCTCACCTTGAATGCGAGCATAGCCCAATTCATTTTCACGAGCCATCTTACAAACAAGTTGTTCAATATCCTGTGCTATTGGCGGTCTGCCCGGATTGTTTTTTCTTCGATCTGAGTAATCCCACTTCTGTTTCTCAAGCCTTCTTTGCTAAGCTAGAATTGCCCTACTAACAACTTGCTCCATCAAGTCTCAGCCCGTTGCCATGGCAGACTCAACCAAAGCCCGGCGTTCCTCATCTGTAAAAGTGATACGTTTGCTGATCTTCGACTTAAGAATCTTGTTCTCCCGGAGGAGATATTCGTTCTGGAGTGTCAATTCACGGCACAATAACCGAGTAATAGTAGCAATGATCGGTATACTTAACCATTTGTTGGCAACATTCTGGTCAGATGAATTTTCCATGAGCCAATTATATCATAAGTGCTTGATTTCTCAAGAATTAACTGATATCGTGTAAGCATATTCAGGGGTAGCTATATATATTTGTACCCCACGCCATAAGCTATTTAACAACAAGACTTTACAGGGTCAATTTCCATAGAATCAATACATTGTATTTTAATTACAGTATATTTTCTATACAATAATAATATTAAACTCAGCAGTCCCTGAACCATTAACTAATTTAACGTCTATCGCAATCGAGACTGCCTCAAAGCCAGGCACCATATTAAAAATCCGGTCGCGTCCTGTATCCTGAATCCGTAAAGGACAATTGGATTGGACTGCAACTTTTCCATCTGGTTTTTGAATTTCAATCCTGTTTTCTGAAACACGGTCTACCTTTTCGCCTGACGGTGAAATAATCGGAACAACCAGCGATATTTTCATCTTTTCAGGCACAGGGCTGGTAGTTTCCAGCTTAACATTTACAACGTTCAAATTCAATCGATAGATTAAAACACAGTCCATCTGTCCGTCAACCGGCAATTTTCCTTCTTCACTTACAAGGCGAGTCTTAACCTTAAACAAAATCTCTTTATGATTGTCGGTGTATGAAACCTCTGCTTTCTTATCAAAAAGATTCGTATACCAGACACCGTCCTTGAAAGCTTCGACCCGTAATGTAAGAGGGTCGTCGCGGTTGTTCGGATCCGGCTGCATGTTATTCTTTTCTTTAAGAATATATTTTGCCATACTTGAAGACAGCACATTACCCAATTTCTTATGCCACAACACTGACATCGCCCCACCGGTGGGATGGAACATATTCTTTTGATACATTCTGTCGTATGCCGTTACCGTCGCCCGCCACGGACCGATAGATGCCAGGAAAGTCGCCAATTCCGGAAATTCTTTTACTCCACTGGCTTTCATTCGTGGAAGCACGGGCGAATGATCAATTTTAAAACCCTGACCCTCATGGTCCAGCACGCAAGCCAGAGCTTTCGCGTGCGTAAAAGTATGATGAATACATGGTTTAACTCCATGGCTAACATAGTGCGGACCGCCATACAGCAATCCATTATGTGTACATTGCTCCATCAAACGCGTATTCTGATATACCGCCGTCGTAAATGCCGGATTCTTATGACGCATCAATGCATATCCCGGCTGACACCCATCGGAGGTTCTACTGCCCCAGTAGGTCCATTTGAACTGACGCGTCCCCCAGCTGTTATCCCATCCGCCATCCGGAAGCATAAACTCAAGATGGCTTGTCATTGACTTGGCGACCAAGTCGATCATTTTCTGATCTCCGGCTGCCAATGCGTACATCGCAATGCCGTTTAGCGACTCTTCGACATTATAACCAAGATCAACTGGCAAAAGCCCTCTTGGACTCTTCCCATCAACTGGCTTGCCTTCACCAAAAATCAGCTGGTTTGGTTTTGTCAGATACTTTTCGAATTGCCCGGCAAGTTTTTGACTGTGGCGAATATACTTCGGTTCATCAAGAAATGTCCCCAACAGATGCATGGCATAAACCGTAGTACAGCCATAGTTAAGGTTGCTGCTGTCAATTTTTGTAAAAAAATTCAATAGAAAATCACCTGCCTGACGAAGCCTTGCGAGCCATCGCTCGCGGCGGGCTTTATCCAGAACACTACCATGGTATTTCAAAGCGTCAGCAAGTGCGATCGCACCAAATACCGTAATGCCTTTCCAACTCTTCGGGTCAGCAATGACGGTCCATGAACCATCGGGCTGCGATACGTTTTTTGACCATTCAAAAGCTCTTATCCCGGCATCGAGATATTTTTTCTCGCCGGTTCGATTGGCCATGTACAAAAACGGGTACACCGCGTCCATACACCGCCCATGAATAAAGCTGCAGGAAGGACACCCCAGAGCCCCATTCAGGGCTGGATCATCCGGCCTGTAAATTTGCATTTTCAACATTCCGTCACACCACTGCTTCAGCAATTTCTCCATTAATTCACTGGTCGCAGATTTGTGAGACACTTCAACGCTGCCGGACAGACAGTTCCCTGTAAAAGGAAATATTCCGGAAGCACCAACTAATTTAACAAATTCACGTCGTTTCATTTTATTTAACAACCGCATATAATTAAAAAAATTGGCAGTTCAGCCACCGCGGTAAACTCGATATATTAGCGCAGATTCACGACTTCGGATTTATGTCAAACCGCAGGACACGCAGATTCTTGGCGTCGGCGGCAACACCATTAAAATCCACAAGGTAATAGAATAGCGAGTTGCCATACTGGAAAGTTACGCCGCTTCTGTATCGCCTTTTCCCGCCAACCCGGCATTCCACTTTCCACTCATCCGTACCTTGCCTGGTCGACTTAACAACCGGCCGCCAGTTTTCCAGCCCGATAGAGTATACCCTGTCTCCCAAAATAAACATATCTCCTGCCGGGCTGGATTTATTACCTTTGCTATTCTTTTCCTCACCTTCGGCCAAGCAGGTGTGAAACGCCCCGCCGGGAGTAATCACGAAACCTTTACCTCGCTGCTTGAATGAGCCAGTGGCCCTGAAGGGTTCAAGGTCCTTAATCGGCAGACTGTACTTTTTGCCATCCATACCGTACCACGGCGCCCCGATTTCACCGGGCTGCATACAATAGGCCATAAATGGCCCCTCGTACACAATACCGGTTTCCCCGCTTTTAGAATTGTACTTCTTCAACTTGTTCATCCACCGCGTATACAGACGCCCGTTAAAGATCCTGTAAGAACCGTAAATTCCTACTTTATCTTTTCCCTTTTGATAATTCCAGAGCCACGGCGCGCTCCAGGACTTGCCGTCGTACTTACTGAAATTAATAATTGCATCCAGAGTCCCTCCAACTCGCCACTTTGCCAGCAAATCGCCATCATCGGTGGTCAAAAAGATCGGGTAGGTCACCCGGTGGTAAGTTTTGCGGTTCTTTTTGACCGCCTCCTTGCTGAGGTAGTTCTGTTTTGGATAGAAAAGGTCGATGCCCCACTTTTCGTCCTCTGCGACGGCCGCCCCTTTCTTTGAATAACTGTAGTTGAAATAGTCTTTGGGGAAATCTTTCGGAGTAGCGGCATGCATATCATAGAGCAGATGGATGGTGTCGTCCCTGGGACAGATACCGATCGCAATTGTGTTGTGAGTGTCGCCGCGTCTCTTGTTTTCGGGGAGATCTTTGTCTTTGCGGAACAGCACATGGCGATGGGGAAACTTGATGTGTTTCCATTCTTTGCCGCCGATCTTTTTGCGAGAAAGGCATACCGTGCGATTGTCCATTCCGCCCTGATACCAGGTGACATAGATGTATCCCTTGTGAACCTTGATGCAATCGCCATGGGCGCTCAGGTTGCGTCCAAATACCTTTCTCGTCAGCCACAAACCGTCCGGCGCAACCAAACCTTCGTCAACTAAAGTGATCGACGGCTTAGCTGACATGGTAACTTTCGGTTTATCGACCTGATCAGCACCTTGACAGACTGTCACCGCCACGGCCATCAGCAACACCGTTACCTTCACGGCAAAAATACATACAGACTTATTATTCATTGAATTTTCCGTTAAACATTACAATTCCTATGGAACCTTATTTATACATTAGATGATAAGGTCCAGGACATCGCGCACCCGAATAGGGGGCACGACATCGAGGACCATACGTGAATTTATTTTGTTATAATAGGTTCTTTTTACACGAAAGGACCTATATTGAAAAGTAAAGAACAAGCTAGGATTCTGGCA
>JAIPFN010000024.1 GCA_021736615.1 Phycisphaerae bacterium
AGCAATCACTTTCGCTGGCAAGCAATGTCTCTCTGAATATCGAAACACCCGGCGAAAAAAACATGCTAAAACTGTCCGAAAAGAAGCAATATCTGCGTGATATTATCGAGCCGATCAAGTTTATCAGCGAAATAACCGCCAAAGGCCGCAAATTCGACCGGGTAAAGCAAACCACCCAGTTCATCGTCGGAGCTGCCGGCGAAATGGACTCCGAGATCGTCAAATATATGTCAGGCCTCTACGAACGCCTGAAAATGCACAGGGTATATTTCAGTGCCTATCAAAAATCTCTCGGACAGGCCCAAATCGAAGAAAACTCCCAGAACGATGCTTTTACCAGGGAGCACCGGCTTTACCAGGTGGATTTTCTGTTCAGAAAATATGGATTCAAGGAGTCCGACATATTCTTCGGCGAAAAGGGCAAGCTGTCGCTAACCACCGACCCTAAAGAGGTCTGGGCGAATAACCACCCGGAAGCCTTCCCGATAAACGTAAATTCCGCCTCAAAATTGCAGCTCTTGAAAGTGCCCGGCCTAGGCCCGGTGACCGTAAACCGAATCATAAAACGCAGAAAACAAGCAAAGATCAGCGAAATTGCCCACATCGGAAAACCCGGAAAACTATTAAAAAAAGCAGAAAAATACATCCTTTTTTAGCCCCTCAAACCGCTTATTGCTAATAGTAATAGCACATTGCTAAATTCTCATTTTCTCCATTTTTTTAGCCCCTCCTTTAAGGTTAGTTCGTTATTAATAGTTGTACAATTGGGGGGGCAAACTGCCCTGTGGAAAAATGGTATTTACTTGAAGGGTATGAAAATGGAAACTAAGAGGAAAATCACGGTTATTATTACGGTGGTGCTTTTTGCGGGCTTTATAGTCTGCCCCGCTCTTGCCAGAAAATATGACACCATGATGGTCGGCGTCGACCGCTGGATAGATACCGGCTACGAAAATGTTCAATGCGACCAGACCGACAAGATCGTTTTTAATAAGGGCAGTTGTGAAGAGCCTGATAAAATTGCATTCGAGTGGATCGGAAATGAAGAGCCTAACGTGATAACATACGACGGTCAGTTGGAACCGAACGCGATAACATTGGTATACTACGCCGCCGGCCAACCGGAAGAACCAAACGACATGAACTTTGAAGGACTTGAACCGAACCTGGTCGTATTCAGCCAGTCAGGCGAGTATCCTAACAGCATTGACTACGAAGAAGATATCGAACCGAATCTCATGCTTATCTATCTACAGACCGAGCGTCCCGAGTATCCTAACAGCATTGACTACGAAGAGGATATCGAACCGAATAGGGTGCTTATCTATGTCCGAGGCGAACATCCTGAAGAACCAAATGAAATTACTGCTAATGAAGAGGAGTCAGAACCAAACGACATTGATAAGATCATATTTGACGAGGGGACTGCGAACTCCAAAATTAAATCAAAGATCGCAAAATCTTAATCAATGGGATGAAGCGGCAGTATAGGCTGAGAGATCAGTTCATTGCCGCAGGGTATATGGTAAACGCTATAATTGCCGGAATTGATCGGCGGCCAAAGTTTCCCATAGGCTCTGCGGCATCTCTTATTAATGAATAATGATTCCGCCAAAGGCGGATGTTCCATATTGTATAGTGTATAATGAGGGATTTGTCCCTTTGTGTATTTTTTTGCTTGAGATACGCCGAGAAAATTGCCTGTTTTTAGCGACCTGAAAACCTTGAAAAGGTTTACCATAGGTTCACCGTTTCTACACCACTTTTCATTTTGCGAAATTTTAACTATCCACTATTGCTTTTATTTATGCATTTAATCGGCAATAGGGAGGTTTTCTTGCTGATTGCGGCCAATATACGTACTCTATCCTGTATGTCTTGTTCTTTTTTTTTACCAAGGAATACCCTTGCTTTTGATCTTCAGCAAGTGTATTTATCGCGTCTGCCTTTTCTCCAACCTGCCGCCCTTTTGGTGGGCTAATTGGCGGTACTTTTTGAGGCTTTTGTTTGGCTTTAGGTTGTGCGATAAATCGGTGATTACCTTTAATATTTATTATTTATGTCAAAAACCAAGCTGTTTTCGGCCAGTTTAAGTAATCGAAATCTGAAACCTAATTCTGATGCTGCCAGAGGTGATGTTGGCTTCTAGCCAACATCGAATGTCGGCATCCTGCCGACATTACGGATTAAGGCCGGCTGGAAGCCTGTGGTACGAAGTTGGGCGACATGCCGTATGCTTAAGGCTCCTGTTTTTAGTTTAGCGATTCGATATAGCGTTTTCTTTCTTTTATGAATTTCTCTTCGCCGCCTCCGCATTCGAGGGCCGGGTACCAACCGTTTTGATTCTCGTTCTTTGTTCTGATAATACAGTCTTCTACCAGTTCGCTTAATTTCTTGAAACGCGGGTCTTCCTTGCTCGTATAAACGCCCTTTTCGGCCCAGCCGCCCTGCTCTATCGACAACGACAGCATAAGTGCACGACTTTCTTCGGGTAATGCGGGGTTAACCAGCGCGTGGTCGGGTTGATCGGCTAGTTTATCACCAAGGTGCTGGCGGACGAACTGCCTGAGCGTTTGCATTTTATTTTTGTCGAGTTTGCGTTCTTCTATCTTGTTAGGGAAGAGATCGCCGGTTGCCTGGGCGTTGAGGTCGAGCCATTCGATAATACGCATATAACTGTCGTGGTCCATGTTGACCTTTCCGTGGTTTTTCAGCAGCATCTTTGGGATCTTGCTGGAGTAGGCGAAAAACTTCATCGGCCTGCTGATGTTTCTGTCGGCAAATTGGCTGCCTATACCGCCGCCCATATAGAATTTATCGCCAACTCTATGGTCGCCAAGTTTGACCAGGGTTTTTAGCGAGCGCGGGAACACCGTTGCCTCCCCGATGAGATTGACCCCAGCTTCGGATTTTTCGAGACCGTGACATTCGATGCAGTAACGGTCGAGGACAGGTTGTACGGTTCTGTGGAAGCTCATTCCGCCGGGATATTTCGGGCCGGCGGCGGGTTTTAGATCGACGGGTTGACGTCTTGCGTTCTTTGCGAGTATTTTCATATCCGGGCTCATGCCGGGCTGTTCGTGGCAGCCGATACAACTGCGTTTTTCGCCGGGCATTAGATAGAAGAAACTCATTTCCGTAAGCAGTGCCATTCCGTTCTTGTCGAGTGTCTGCATTTGCAGTGCAACACCGGCAGGGACGCGGAAAAACGCCGAACCATCTTCATCGACATCAACCGTACCGAGCACTTTCTTGGGCAATTCAACATTTACCGTCGCGCTCAACGCAGGACGCCTTGCACGAGGCTGAACGCCGAGTTCGTTAACTCGAATCGCGCTTATCATGTCTGGCTTGATAAGACCTTCCGGATCGTTGCGGGTGAGATAGGCATTCTGAACGAAGAGCGTTCCGTAATCAGGGGCATTTTCCGGCAGCATCGAAGGGAGTATCGGCGGACGGACGCGTTTGCGAACGGCGATTGGCGAAAAGGAAGCGACTTCCGGATTTTCATAGATGAACTCACGACCGCCAAGCGAATCGATCAGATATATCGCACGATCGTTAACCGGGGGAGTCTGGCCCTGCTTGTGGACGGGGTGGCCGGCACGCGATACTAGGTATATATCTTCATTAATCGCATAGGGATGACTGAAGTGGGGTTCGGGCCAGCCTTGGGATTCTGAGTATGGAGTTTCCGGAGTAAGATGAGTCAGGGGTTCTTCGCCATTTTCACCCTTATTCTTATCGATGATGATCGTAGTACCTGTGTTGTAGCTGTGGTGGCCCTGTGCTGTCGCAACTATCTTATGCGTGCCAGGTATCGCAGACGCCTCGACGACCATCATCGGGGTGATCGTATCGGCACCGTAATAGTTAGAAACGTCCGTTCCGTCGGGGCGACATGACCAGAGCATGTGGAAAAGCATCTCGTGCCGGTTGGTGTACTCCCAGCGGGTAAAAGCCAAACGCCCGTCATTGAGGACAGACGGTTCATATTCGTTTTCGTTGTTAAAGGATATTTGTTTGATCGACTCGCCATTTGCATCGCAGCGGTGGAGCACCCATGCCGGGTTGTACCGCCCGCCATGACAACGACCGTACGACTGGCATCGAGTCGAGATGAATAGGATGTCGCCATCGGGGAGATAGGCAGGGTCGCTGTCTTCGATAAATACCGTAGCGCGGTCGCCGGCGGTCTTGAACGGGTCGCGTTTTGTACCGGTTATCTGCCGAACGAATGAGCCATCTAGAGCAGCTTCGTATAAGAAGAAACGCCTCTGACCGGCTCGGGTATAATCGCAGAACGCAAAGACGACTTTTTCGGCGGCGAAGTGCAGATCGGGGTTTCGCACGGAACCATCGGGAAGTTTGCCTTTGAGAAAAACGTCGGTTTTCGGTGAGGTCTTCCAATCAGTCAAGAGTGTAAGGCCGGGTCCGGGGCGGCTGTGCTGAGCAAGATTCTGGTCGCCGTTATGACTGTATTTCGGCGGCGGAACCTGGTTGATGAGTATCTTTTCAAAGTCGAGCTTCGGATGGGACAGGATAATCTTTCGACGCAGGTGACGGACCTTGATATAAAATTCATTATACATGTCGGAAGAAACTTTTTTTGAATTCCAAAGCCCATGCAAAAGCTTTAAGAGCTTAGCTTCTTCGGGCAATTTCTTTTCCTGCTGAACATATTCCAGGGTGCGGCCGGCAAGGTCAAGGGCACTTTCGATATCTTCGGGTTGGGCAATTGCCATTGAGAGCAGATCATCAGGTATACTCGTTTTATCGGCGCGTGAATCACGGGATCGCGATTTCGTCGAATACTTACTTATCGATGACTGGTCAACCGGGCGGCGGGATGCCATGTTCGCTTTTCTTCTGGTGAGAAAAGATTGTCTTTCTGTCATTTTTGCGAAATCTTCTTCTGTGGGAGAGCCGACCGGATAAACTTCGACCTCGTTGATGGCCAGTGCGGCATTGCGGGCCTGCAAGCGGACATATCTGGCGCGTTTACCTTCCAGAGGTATAACCAACGGTTCGGTGGGGACTTGATTTATGATCGTGCCGCCTTTGAATTCAGAACCGTCATGGGTATAAACGGTCTGCCAGTCTTTTCCGTCGAGCGAAACCAGAAGTTCAAATTTTTCGGTTCGGCATTTGTCGGATGAGGAGTTGCAGACGACGATCCTGTCGATTTGACCGGGTTTTTTCATGTCCACCTGCCACCATGCAAGCTTTTCTTTGGCAGTGCAAAATCCGAGTTTGCCGTAGCGGTTGTTGTCAATGCCACCGAAAGCATCCTGTCCGGACTTGATTGTGTCTTTGTCAATCCTTAAGTAGATCGAATGGAGCCACCTTTGTTCGAGCGTACGTGTATAATCATCGCAAGTTGAATCAGTATCGGCAAAAGCAAAAGCCGCAGAAATTGACAATAAGACTACTAAAAACACTTTTTTCATTGCATATTCCGTAATGAGTTATTTTTCAAATATAGACCCGAGTCATCATACAAACTTGCCGGCCATTTTTAGAAGAGATATGGATCGAGAGCGAAAAACCCGTGTTTTTTGAGTAATATTTTGACTTTGCCATTAAAAAGCTCTTAAAACCAACTTCTCTTTCACTTACAGAACGGGTTTTACGGGATTATTATTGCAGATTTCTTTAATAAAAACGGGCCCCCGGGATTAACCCTGAGACCCGATAAATCATAACAAAATTAGTTTGGAACCGGTTTATTGCTAAGGCTTAATTCCCGGCTCTGTAATGGTGCTTCTGGTAAGCCATTTAATTGCCATTGCCGCGACGTCTTCGAGGTTAGTCCTGCAATCGGAGTTGAAGTCGGCAGCATCGGTAACCAACGGGTCGATACCGACAGCAGCTGCACATGCATCGTCATATACGTCGATGACCATGCTGTCTTCTATACCGCTGACGGCTAGCGTCATTGTAACAGTAGTCACGTCGCCGGTAGGAGCAGTCTTGCTGATCACGACGGATGCGTCTTCCATTCCGGCATCTGTAATTACGATAGTGAGGTTACCATCGGCAAGACTGGCAGCGTCGGCGGTCCATTGCGGAGTGTTGGCGTCATTGATAATGGTACCATCCAAAATAACCGGCTGACCCGACCAGGCAAGCTTGTCTTCGCCTGCATCGACCATTGCATCTTCAGATTCCGGATCGACCGGATTGCCGTCGTCACCGCCCGGTTTAGCAGCTATATCGAGCAGGTTATGGTCGTTAAGCCACATTGTCGCCATTTGCTGCAGGTCGTCGGTATTTACATCACAGTCACCGTTAACGTCACCGGAACCGCGTATACCCATTCCGACAACAGTTGCCAGACAGGCGTCATCGAAGACGTCAATCTGCATGGTATCTTCGACAGCAGGATTGGCCTCGTCGCTGACGGCAAGGGTTATAGCGTAAGTTGAGTCTCCGTCAGTGAGAATCCTGACGTCATCAAAGTTAACTTCATAAACAGAGGTATCACCTGCGTCTATATCTCTTACATGAGAACCCATCAAGGCAATCAAGCGAATGCCTAACTTCTGTCCGGAATTTACACTCGCTCCTGAGGTATAGTTAATCTCTGAAGTGACGAAAGTGCCCGGCTCAACGGTAAGCGAATTGGCATCCTGTACCAGTACTGAACCGCCGGCAAGCAGTTGTATCCTGTAACCCGGGAAAGCATCATTATAGAGGGGATTTCCGACCTTTACGCTCAGAGTATAATTGGTATTTGGCTTAAGATCATTTGTCGTTGTGATAGTCAGACCGCCGTCAGCGTTATAGTACGGGTCACTGCCGGAAATTGCAGACTGGACAAATCCGACATTTTCACCTTCAGGAGCTTCGTCCAGATAAGCATCAGTTGTCGGGTTGAGCACACCAGAGTAGCCGTTGTAATGGTACCCCCAGTTTGGGAAAGTCCAGATGTAAGAAATCAGATGGCCGGTATAGTCACGGTCACCGTCGGGGTACGGCACGAAACCATTGCCATCCTTTGCGTCACGAGGATCCTCGAATCCGTAATTGGGGATCGGCAGTACAGAAAGGCCTACTGGTTTGGTAATGGTAACTGTCGGATTTGGATCATTTGCACTTGGCGTGAATTCAACTCCGTCGGCAGGTACGGAAGTCCAGGTGTATGTCAAAGCCGAAGCTCCGTCATCGACAACTTCAGAAGTTAACGGGACAGGCTCGCCGGACCATGTGACCATGTCAGGGGTCAAAATATCAACAGATTCAGGCGCAATATCCGAAGACGTATAGAAAGAATAGATATCGCTTTGGCATGGGTCAGTTACGGCATCTCCGTTAACATACGAAATAATCTGCCAGTAGTAAGTTGTTCCAGCGTCTGCGGTAAATTGAGCAGAAGTTGCATTTTCACCTGCGGTAAGTATCTGCTCGGAAGCCGG
>JAIPFN010000025.1 GCA_021736615.1 Phycisphaerae bacterium
GTCTCCAATCTTCAAGAATCGCTCGATTATTTGAGGGTAAGCATCAAATACCTCCTTTTTGACCTCGAAGCAACTCGCCGTGAAAACACATACCTGAAGAAGCTACTCGAAGACAAAATGTAAATAGGTATCATAATATGAAACTTTAACGCCCCCAAGCAGCTGGTGAAACCATTCACCGCCCTTTCCGGGTAACGCTGCCGTTAATAGGAAAAGGCCTCTGAAAACACCTCGGAGGCCTTTTTATTTACAAACACAACGAATACTAATTGCTTTTCGCCAATTGGTGATTTTTAATTTATAGGTCCAAAACCCCATACCGCAACACTTCTGTTTGGCACTGATATACCGGAAAAGAAATATTTTCCTCAAAGCACATGTTTTTTGCCCCCTAAATCGAAAGTGAAGGGCACAAATAGACGATAGAACAGCTATGCTATTGCTCTCAGTCGTATTATGCAAATATTTCATCATTTGCGAACAAATGCCAATTTAGCGATTATAACAACTGGCGGCAGCATCTTTAGAGTGGAATTTGCACATAAAAAACACTAATAGTTTGTCGTTGACATGCTTAAAGCTGATCGATAGACTTTAATATTTAACCTGAAATAATGAGGTAACAATGTTTGAACGTTTCACAGACCGTGCGCGAAAAGTCATGGCCCTTGCCAATCAGGAGGCACAGAGGTTTAATCACGAGTACATCGGAACCGAGCACATCCTTCTGGGGCTTGTCAAAGAAGGCAGCGGTGTCGGGGCAAATGTACTTAAAAATCTTGACGTAGATATAAAGAAGCTGCGTCTGGAGATCGAAAAGCTCGTAAAGAGCGGACCGGACATGGTGACAATGGGCAAGCTGCCGCAGACACCCAGGGCCAAAAAGGTCATAGAGTTCGCAATCGAGGAGGCGCGAGCACTGAACCATAATTACGTGGGTACCGAGCACATTCTGCTTGGATTGCTTCGCGAGACCGAAGGAATCGCGGCACAGGTATTGCTCAATCTCGGCCTGAAACTCGAAAACGTCCGTCAGGAAGTTCTTAATCTTCTCGGCGCAGGCGTCGACACGACCTACCAGAGCATGGGAATGAAAATGCCCCAGAGTTCACAAGCTGCCCAGAAACAAAAAAGCAAGACCCCCGCCCTGGACAGTTTCGGAAGGGACCTGACAGAGTTTGCCACCAAAGGCGAGCTTGACCCGGTTATCGGAAGGGCCCATGAGATCGAACGTCTTATCCAGATTCTTTGCAGACGAACCAAGAACAACCCGGTTCTGCTCGGCGAAGCAGGCGTCGGTAAAACCGCCATCGTCGAAGGAATGGCCCAGCGGATCATCACCAAGGAGGTCCCCGAGATACTAAAAGATAAACGTCTCGTGGTCCTTGACCTTGCAATGATGGTGGCAGGTACAAAATATCGCGGCCAGTTCGAGGAACGCATCAAAGCCGTCATCAACGAGGTTAAACGTGCCGGTAATGTCATACTTTTTGTAGACGAGCTTCACACTCTCGTCGGTGCAGGCGGTGCCGAAGGCGCCATCGACGCATCCAACGTACTCAAGCCAGCTCTGTCAAGAGGCGAGGTTCAGTGCATCGGTGCCACCACTTTTGACGAGTACAGAAAATACATCGAAAAAGACGCCGCACTGGAAAGACGCTTCCAGACGATCATAGTCGAGCCTCCTTCACGCGAAGAAACTTTCGATATCCTTAAGGGTCTCCGCGACCGTTACGAAGAACACCACAAAGTCAAATTCTCAGACGAAGCACTTCGCCAGTCAGTCGACCTTGCCATCAGGTATATCACCGGAAGGTGCCTGCCCGATAAGGCTATCGACGTCATCGACGAAGCCGGTGCGAGAGTAAGGCTGAAAAACATGACCCCGCCGCCGGACATGGCCGAGATCGACAAAAAGATCGAAGATCTCCAGGCAGAAAAGGACAATGCCGTCCGCGGTGCCGATTATGAGCGAGCCGCCTCACTTCGTGACGAGGTGCAAAAGGCTCTCGAAGAAAAATCTGAGATTCAGAAGAAGTGGGACGAAAAGAACATGGAAGCTTCCGGGCAGGTCGACGAAGAAGTCATCGCCGAAGTCGTAAGCTCTATGACCGGTATTCCGCTTACACGTCTTGAGAAGAAGGAAACACAGCGTTTGCTTGAGCTTGAAGATGAACTTCACAGGACAGTCGTCTCGCAGGACGATGCTATCAAGGCAATCTCCAAGGCAGTTCGCCGTGCAAGAAGCGGCCTGAAGGACCCCAACCGTCCGATGGGAAGCTTTTTGTTCATCGGTCCAAGCGGTGTCGGTAAAACGCTGCTTGCAAGGGCACTTGCCGAATTTATGTTCGGCGACGCGGACGCTCTTATCCAGATGGACATGAGTGAGTACATGGAAAAGCACAACGTCTCTCGTCTGGTCGGTGCCCCTCCGGGATACGTCGGTTACGAAGAAGGCGGTCAGCTGACCGAGCGTATCAGGAGACGTCCGTACTCAGTACTGCTGCTTGACGAGATCGAAAAGGCTCACGGCGACGTGTCCAACATGCTTTTGCAGATCATGGAAGAAGGACGACTGACCGACAGTTTCGGCCGGAAGATTGATTTTAGAAATGTCATCATAATCATGACAAGTAACATCGGTGCAGACCTCATCCGCAACCAGGCAGGGTTTGGGTTTGGCAAACGTACTGAAGATTCGAACTTCGAGAAGATGAAAGAGATGCTCTCAAAGGAAGTCGAAAGACACTTCCGTCCCGAGTTCCTCAACCGTCTCGATTCTCAGATCGTATTCCGTTCGCTTACGCGTGATGACCTTACGACTATCGTTGAATACGAACTGAACAAGGTATTCAAACGCCTCGTCGAACACGGACTGCACCTGGAGCTTACAGACGCGTCGAAAGAGTTCCTCATTGAAAAGGGGTACAACCCCGAGTACGGTGCGAGACCTCTACGCAGAGCTATCGAACACCACCTGGAAGACCCGCTGTCGGAAAGCCTGCTAAGAGGCGACTTCAAGGGCAAGGACATCATCAAGATTGACGTTCTCGACCAAGACAACCTCAAATTCGAAGGCATCAGCGACCCGGAGAAAGCAAAAACAGACCAGGTGGTTGTGCATTGATTATTGATGATTTATAATTGATTATTCTTAAAAGCGGCGTTCTCAAAAGACGTCGCTTTTTTTATGTCCATTATTTTGACTTTTTGAGCTGGATATAGGAGCTTCCAGCCCACGCCGAAAAAGTTTAGACAACAACTTTAACTGGATACTTAGCAACATACTTACTATTGGCCGTAATTATTCTTTCCAGAATTTTTTCAGATTCAGTTCTGACATTAAAAAACCATGGTAATCCCATTTGAAACTATCCTTTGAGTCTCCTAGATATTGTTGTTTCATTACGCCCTCTCAAAAATAAACCAGAAGTAACCTTGGACCTTTGATAAAATAGCCGCCGCCGAAGGTGACATCCTCAATTCGTAATTGATTTTACAACGGCTTAACTTTTACAATCCCATCGACAACCGTCAGCCGACCTTCGCTGAATAGTCTTATCGCATCCGGATACGCGATGCACTCCTGGTTGAATACCTTGGCGGCGACTGCATCTGCGTCGTCCTGGTCGTTTATCGAACAGCCCTTCTGGACTATGATCGGCCCCTTATCATATTCGTTCGTGCAGAAATGAACCGTACAGCCGCTTACCTTGCAGCCCTGCTTGACGACCGCTTCGTGAACGTGATGTCCCCACATGCCCTGCCCGCCGAAGCTCGGCAGCAGCGCGGGATGGATATTCATCACGCGATTTTCAAAAGCGTCCGGTATCTTCCAAAGACACAGCCAGCCGGCCTGAACGACCAGGTCGACATTCGCCTCAGTGATGATATCTTCGATCCTGGCACTGAAACTATCTACACCGTCAAAATCCTTCTTACGAACGATTTCAAGTTTAAGGCCCATTTTTTTGGCAAGTTCAACACCCCGAACCGTCGAGAGCGAGCTAATGACAACAACTATCTCGGCATTAAGTCTGCCGGCCTCGATCTCCTTCTGGATATTGACCATAGTGGTCCCGCCGCCGCTAAGCAAAACGCCAAGCCGCAAAGGCTTTTTACCACCCTTGGCCTTAACAGCCGCGACGCCGGTGTTTAACACGACATCACGCTTTTTATCCATCGAATCGTTAGCGAGCTTGTCGGCATCTTTATTATTGTCACGGTAGACATGCTCGATCTGCCACTTATTGAAACCATCGAGCAGTTCCATGATCCTGGTATGGATAACCTTAAGATTCTCGTTCTTGACGCGATATTGCCCGGTGATCTGCTTGACCATCAGATCGCTGTCGCTAAAGAGTTTCAACTCTTTATACCCCATCGTCTTTGCGGCCTCTATCCCTTGGAGCATACCGGTATATTCGGCAACGTTGTTTGTGGTCTTACCGAGAAAAACCCCCTTGCCGGCAACAGTTTTACCGGAATCGTCAACCAGAACATACGCCCCAGCCGCCGGCCCGGGATTACCCCGGCTGCCCCCGTCAGTAAATATCGTAATAGTATCAACCAAAGAAATGACCTCTACCAGGAATTGCTATATTATAAACAGCCTCGTCCGACCTGCTCTGAGCTTGTCTAAGGGCAGACGGATTCCAAAATTCATAATTAGTAATTAAATTTACTCTTCGCTCGGGACAAGTACAAGAATTCGCGAACAGTTTGAGCATCGAATAATGTCGTCATTTGTCATCAGATGGTTAACAGTTTCATCGGGCGTACGCATATAACAACCGCCGCAACTGTAAACGCCGGTCCGCTCGTCCTGCTGTTCGGCATGAGCGAGAGCCTCACCGTCATAGGTTTCGGCAACACGTTTAAACATCTCAAGTGCTTCAGCACTAATCCCCTCTGCCACGACATTCCACTCCTGTTGAACCCGCGTAACATCCTGCTCGAGATCGACTGACTGGGCTGCGGCCTTCTTTCTTATTTCGTCGACCTTTTCCTTTTGCGCGTCAATCTCAATCTTAAGACGCGCACATTCGGCATCATGGGCCTCGACAGTCTTCATAAGTTCAAGTATCTCGGTTTCAAGCTTGGAATTATCTGCTTTGTTGGTGTCAAGGTCGGTGAGGATCGCCGAGTACTCTTTGTTAGTCTTTGCAAGGTTCAAAGCGGCACGGTATTTGGCGATATGTTCGTCGCGGCTCTTTAGCTCGACTTCCAGCCGATCCGACTGAACCCGTGTCAGCTTAATTTCCTCTTTCTTCGCTTCCAACGCACTTTGGAGAGTACGAAGCTGATTTTCCTGGAAAATCACACTACGCCTGCAACGCGTAAGCTTAGATGTAACGACTCTAAGACGATTTTCAACACTTTGAAGTTTAATCAAACCTTTAAGTAATGGCCCCATTGACTTTCCCTTTTTAACTTGTAAACCCCGAAAAACAAAGCAGATTTCCCGGAAACCTTAATTATATAATTACGCTTAATTCTATTATTCCTTTTATAACTATATTTCGCAATAAAAAACTTTATTTTTTTCACTATTACTATTTCAAAGCACTAAAACCACGCTATAATCAGATTTTCAAATTTTTCGATACTATTTAACTGGAGCAAAATAATTAGCCGATAGCTGATCGCTAATTGCTAATCGCCGAATAATGATAAATTTACTAAAAAATCTCGTCAAAGCCCGCTCTACAGCCGATGTCGGCGAACTTGAAGCGGCAAAGGTTCTGGCTGATTACTTTAAAGGTCTGCTGGTTGAAGTAAATGTTGACAATTTCGATGGAGACAGGGCAAACTGCAATGTCCACGTTAGATCCACCGGCGAAAAGCCGGCCCTGCTCTTTGCGGCACATATCGATGTAGTACCGCCGGGCGACCAGAAGTGGGATTTTGAGCCTTTTGCTGGGCTGGAACAGGATGGCAAGATACTCGGCCGGGGAACGACAGATATGAAAGCCGGACTCGCCGCAACAGCCGCTGCGATCTCGGAGATTCTCGCAGAAGGCACCGAGCTAAAAGGCGACATAGTCCTGACCGCCTCAGCCGGCGAAGAAACAGACAGTTGCGGAATACTTCGCTTTTTGGATAATAACTTTGGCGACCTGCCGCCGATCGCAGGGATAGTGATCCCAGAACCGACAAACTTCGACATAGTAACCGCCCACCGGGGCATATTATGGCTGACTATCACAACCAAAGGCAAGACGGCCCACGGTTCAATGCCTCATGAGGGCATCAACGCGGTCCTGCATATGGCAACGCTGATAAACGCACTCAAGGATTTCAAGATCGACTACCCGCCGCATCCGATAATGGGGCCGTGTACAATGAGCATCAACCAGGTACATGGCGGAAAGGCAACGAACGTCATCCCCGACAACTGCACGATAAATATTGACATACGCCCTGTCCCGGACCAGCCGCACCAGGATATCATCGACCAACTCCAGGCCGTCTGCGACAAACTCACCGCAGAAGACAAAGAATTCCAGGCAGAGATCAAAATCGACAGATCGGTAGGCGCGATGGAATCCGACAACGATTCGCAATTCATAAAGGACTTCAGCAAAATAACCACCGGTGCCGCCCCGATAACGGTAGGCTACACAACAGACGCCTCAAACATGACCGACCTGAACATACCGATAACAATCTTCGGCCCGGGCGACACATCAGTATGCCACAAACCAAACGAATTCGTTGTGATAAAAGAGGTTGTAAAAGCCAAAGAATACTACAAGAAAATAATAAGACATTATCTGACATAGATCGGACAGTGACCGCGTGTGCTAAAGCACACCCTCCCGTTGATGCAGTAGACAAGATCCGACAGCACAGATTAAGGGGAGCAGCGTGATTTTTTGGTTATTTGGAGGGTGTTTTTTGTCGATATACTCTGTTGTTTCTGTTGGCTTTTCGGGTAAAATGGTTCTTTGCGTCTTTTTTTTGTTTTCAATTTGAAAATCAATTCGGAAACCAGTATTATATCTATTATGAAATATATTTCTATATTGTTGTTATTGTTGGCTTTGTCGTTTGGGGTTTTTGGGTGTGAGCCTGAAAGGAAAAGTGATGCGCCGGTTGCTGAGGAATTTACTGCCGATGCGGTAGTTGAACAGCCGGTTGTCGAGATTGAACCGGAACCGGAACCAGTACCGGAACCTGCGGTTATTGAGCCGCAAGCCGAAGTTCTAACCGTCGACAATGAGAAACCGGTTGAGGAAATCGCGGTAGTTATAGCTGATGAGACCGACAGTGAACCGGATGAAGTGGTTGCCGATGACAAAGCCGAAGATCCGGAAGCAGCGGAAGAAGACACAACCGTAGAGAAAACGGAAACAGTTGTAGAGAAAACAGAAACAGATGAGGTCGAGG
>JAIPFN010000026.1 GCA_021736615.1 Phycisphaerae bacterium
AAAAGAGCTTTTAGCAGCTAAGTTTAAGACCTCTGGATTAGAAGAGTTAGAGAATGTCGAAGAAGTTGTCGATTTCACTCAATCTAAAACTTCTAAAGATATTATCGAAAAAAGAATCATTGAGTTTTTGAAGATGGGCAGGAGGCTTGATTCCAGAGATGTTATTATGCACTACTATAGACTTGATAAAAAACAAGCGTATAATAAAATGGAGGAGCTAATGCGAGAAAATGTATTGTGATGGCTGTTTAATTTACGAATTAAGTCATCGGCAAATTAACAGAAATAACAGATTGTAAGAATGCCGGCAAGATGCCGACGATACGGGGAATATTATGGAAGTTCTAGTTGCTGAAAAATGTGGTTTTTGCCGGGGGGTTACCGATGCTATTTCGCTGGCTAAGGAAACTCTGAAGGAAAAAGGTGAGGTTTACAGCCTTGGACCCATCATTCATAATGCCGATGTGGTCAAGGAACTGGCTGAAGAAGGGCTGGAAACCGTTGGTTCTATCGATGATGTCAAATCCGGTACTATCCTGATCCGGTCGCATGGGGCGACGCTTGATGAGATCAAGAAGATCAAGAGCAAAGGGCTGGATATTACCGATGCTACGTGCATTCTGGTAAAACGAATCCAAAAAATATGCCAGACACTCAACGAAGACGGATACAAAGTTGTCGTACTTGGAGATAGTGAACACCCGGAAGTTAAGGCTATTGTCGGTTTTGCCACGAATGTTCAGGTTATAGGCGGGATCAAGGATCTGGATACTCTGACATGGCATGGAAAGATGGGGATTTTGTGCCAGACGACGCAAAGTCCTGATTTTTTTGCAAAAATGGTCGCCGAAATCATCAAAAGAGGGTTTTCCGAGCTGAAAATAATTAACACATTATGCAGAGAAGCGATAAAAAGACAGGATTCTGCGGTTGAATTGTGCCGAAAAGTAGATATCATGTTCGTTCTTGGGGGTTTGCACAGTGCAAATACGATAAAACTCGCAGAATTATGTAAAAAACATAATAATCAAACGTTTCACTTGCAAAACTGGGATGAACTTGATATAAAGACGATTTCCGGCAAAAAGCTTGCCGGCGTCACTGCTGGTGCGTCGACGCCCGACCGGGTTATAAATGAGTTTGTTGACAAGCTTCGTAGTATGGACAGCGGACAACGGACAGCGGACAACGAGTAAATGCAGGAAGGCTTGTTATTGTGCCGCCCTTCTATAACATGAAAGAACATGCCGGCAGGATGCCGGCGTTACAGAGCAGTGCCGTGAAGATACCGGCGATACAGAGAGTAGTGCATTGGCTGCGTTGGCTGATGTGATTTATATACTATTATTAACACCCATTGGGTTTGTTTGCGTAAATGTGGGGCGCAAATAAACCGACAAAAGAAGACTCCACAGGAGAATGTTTTATTATGGTAGACAGAAATATTATTAACTCCCTGGGTTTATCCGATGATCAGCTTGATTTCGAGGTAAACGAACTTTTCAGCACAGACGACTGCGTCCTGCTGGACAACTCTCTTGACATGAAGATCGCCGCTCTTGTTCCCGGAACAATCCTCTCCGGTAAGATCGTCACTCAACTCGGCAACGACGTGATCGTCGAGCTTGGCCTCAAGAGCGAAGGCATTGTCGATTCGAGCGAATTTGACGATCCTGATGAAATCGTTGAAGGCAAAAAGATCGAAGTTTTGATCGAAGAAGTTGACGCCGAAGGCGGAATCCTTCTTAGCAAGCGTAAAGCCGACAGAATTCGCGGTTGGGAAAAGATCATCACCAATAACGAAGAAGGCGACATTATTACCGGTAAGGTTACACGACGTATCAAGGGCGGACTGCTCGTGGATATCGGCGTTCCAGTATTCCTTCCGGCATCGCAAGTTGACATCCGCAAACCCGGCGACATCAGCCGCTTTATCGGTGAAGACATCGAATGTAAAATCCTTAAGATCGATACGGAAAACCGCAACATCGTCGTATCTCGTCGTAAACTTATTGAAGAAGAACGGCAGAGCAGCAAGGATAATATCCTTGCCGAAATCGAAGTCGGCCAGATCAGAAAAGGTGTTGTCAAAAACATCGCTGACTTTGGCGTATTCGTTGACCTTGGCGGTCTTGACGGTCTTCTGCATATCTCAGATCTTAGCTGGGGCAGGATTACCCATCCTTCGGAAGTTGTCAAGTTCGATCAGGAAATCGAATGTATCGTTATCGGCGTCGACAAAGAAAACGAAAAGATTTCTCTCGGTCTCAAGCAAAAAATCAAAAGCCCGTGGGAAACAGTGGAAGCACGTTATCCTATCGGCGGACATGTCAAGGGTACTGTTGTCAACATTATGAACTACGGTGCTTTTATCCGTCTGGAAGAAGGCGTCGAGGGCCTGGTGCATATCAGCGAAATGAGCTGGATCAAACGTATCGCTCACCCTGCAGACATTCTCCACCTCAACGAAGAGATCAACATTGTCGTACTGGACGTCAACAAGGACAAACAGGAAATCTCGCTTGGTATCAAGCAGCTTGAGACAAACCCATGGTCAGTCGCTTCGCAGAAGTATCCTCCGGGAACGATCGTTACTACACGAGTAACCGGTCTGACAAACTACGGTGCTTTCGTCGAGATCGAGCCAGGTATCGACGGTCTTATCCACATTTCGGACCTGAGCTGGACAAAGAAGTTCAACCACCCGAACGAAGTTCTGGAAAAGGGCCAGGATACCAAGTGCGTTGTGCTTGAAGTTGACGAAGAAAAACGCCGCGTATCTCTCGGTATCAAACAGTTGACAGAAGACCCATGGCTGCACGCGATTCCGGATACATATCTGCCGGGTCAGATCGTTCACGGTCAGGTCACCAAGATCACCAACTTCGGCGTGTTTATCGAGTTGGAAGACGGTCTGGAAGGTCTGCTTCACATCTCCGAGCTTGCCGATCAAAAGATCGAAAAGCCTCAGGATGTTGTCAATATGGGCGACGAGTTGGAAGTTAAGATCCTCAGAGTCGATATCGATTCCCGTAAGATCGGGCTTAGCCTTAGAAGAGTTAAATGGGCAGCGGACGCCGACGCCGGTGAAAGCGATGAGATTAAGGACATCGAAGACGATTCGACGATCTCTGCACCTTCACAGCGAAGAGGCGGTCTTGACGGCTCGCTGATGCCCGACAACATCGTCCTGAAGAAGGAAACACCTGCTCCAGAGTCCAATGAGGATCCTGCTGAAGGCGAAAACAACGAATAGTCACCGGCAACGATAGAGCAAGCTCTAAGTGATTAGAAACTAAGTAACATTAAATGGACTTGGGCAGAATTTAATATTTTGTTCGGGTCCCTTTTTTTAGGTTCGACTTGAAGGGGATTTTGTCCATGCAGCTTAAGAATACAGCAAAGTAAAACGCTTATATTGACCTATATTACCTAAATCACCGCTTAATTGGACATACTGGATATTTTAAATAAATACTTAAAAAAGCGGTGTAATTTCGGTGCAGTAAAGGTGTAGTATTTTGCGGGTTTCGCTCAAATACTCATCTACCCAGAGCCTGCATCAGGTCCATCGCGTGTTCCTGCTCCACTGCCAGTATTGTCCGGAGCTGCCCCGCCAGTGCATACTCTTTCAGGCACTCTGCCTGGTCGATCCTGAATTTGTACCGCCTTATCGCGTCAATCTCCCCGGCCAGATCCTGCTCGAGCATCTCAATATTATCGCAGGCAGTATTGATCTCACCGACTTCAATGGTAGGCACCCCGCCCAGAAACGAAATCTGATCGGCTAGCACCACCGCATGGCCGAACTCCTCTGTAGCGTGAACCTTCAACTCCTTGATAATGTCACCATACATCGCCCCGGTCATCACCGCGGCATGCTGTATATACTGAATCCCCGCCGAATACTCCAGCGTCAAGTCGACATTTAGCAAGTCAACAAGCTGCTCGATAGTAACAAGCTCTTCTACAATAACACTCATAATATTCCCTTTCTTTTTAATGTCCTATTACCTGTTGTTTTTGATACTCCCACCCATGAACCAGATCGATAACCTCCCTGTCGCTGACGTCCGACCAGTTCAGATACACCTGCGCAACGGCGTGGTAATCCGATGGGGTATCAAGAACCACTAATTCGTCAGCTATCGCGGCAAATTCCTTTTCGGTATCCGGACCGCATACGGGACTGGCTACGACGATCCTTTTTGCCCTTCTGTTTTTGCAAAGAGTGACGCAAACCCGCATTGTCGATCCCATAGCGATTCCGTCGTCGACGAGTATAACGGTCTTCTTGTCGATATTTATAAGCGGGTTTCCGGCTCGCAAAGCGCTTATCCTGCGATACAGTTCGTCCTGCTGCTGGAGGACAACATCTTTGATGGTCTCCTTGTCGAATTTATCAAATGCATCCGGAAATATAAAAGTCGTTCCGTCTTCGGCTACGGCCCCGAACCCGGCTTCGGCGTTATGAGGATATGGAAGTTTTCGCGCGACTATGATGTCGAACTCGGCATGTAAATATTTGGCAACCTGGTAACCGACGGGCACACCTCCTCTGGCAATGGCAAGAACAATAACATCTTTGCCCCGGTACTTCTGCAGTGCCAGGGCCAAACGCCGCCCGGCATCAAGTCTATCTTCAAACATCTCTATACTCCCATTACTCAAACTGACCGGGTGGCCAGTTTGAAATTACGAATTACGAATTACGAATTATGAATTATGAATTACTGTCTAAGGATTTCACCAAGCCATGTTTTCGCGGCACATGCAACTTCCTCGATTGCACCGGGTTCTTCAAAATGATGACTCGCCCCTTCTATAACTACAAGTTTTTTCTCCGACCGCATTTGCGACATCGCTTTGTGTGTAACGCCGGTTATGAAATTGTCGTGTTCTCCGACAATAAACAGAGTTGGCGACATAACCATCGGCAGTTCCAGCTCGACAAGATCGCACCTGCCTCCCTGCGAGATCACCGCCTTAACAGTTTCACCTATATCAGCGGCGGCTGCCAAAGCAGAAGCCGCCGAAGCGTTCGAACCAAAATACACGACTTCAATTTCGCCGGGTTGTTTGCCTTGCATTATCCATTTGGTCGCATCTTTAGTCCTGGCCGCGAGCAGTTCGATGTCGAAACGATACTCACCTGTCTCCAGGTCGGTCTCGTGCTCATTAGATGTTAAAAGATCGACAAGCAGCGTCGAATGCCCGGCCCTGTTAAGCTCTTCGGCGAGAAAACAATTCCTTGAACTGTACCTGCCAGAACCGCTGCTATAGGCCATTACTACAATAGAACTCGACCCTTCGACGAGACTCAGCGAAGCTCCGATCTCAACCGAACCCCTTACAGGGATGTTAACTTCCACAACTTCCTGCGCTAATTTAACTCTCCCGTTCATTGTACTCTCCTATGCTTAAATTGAGTAATTGGTTTCTTTGAAATCTCCAATTTAGATAACATAAGCCTTGTCAAGCATATCGGCAAGATCACTGTCGACCCGGCCGATCCCTTTAATATCATAATTTTCGACGAGCACCTTCAATACGTTAGGGCTGAGGAACGCCGGCAGTGACGGGCCAAGCCGTATATCCTTTATTCCCAGGTACAACAGCGTAAGCAGTATCGCAACTGCCTTTTGCTCAAACCATGACACAACAAACGATAGCGGCAACTGGTTTACGCCGCAGCCGAACGCCTTTGCAAGCCCGGTGGCGATCCTTATCGCCGAATACGCGTCGTTGCACTGGCCGCAGTCGATAAGCCTCGGCAAACCGCCTATTTCACCAAATTCATGCTTGTTAAAGCGGTACTTTCCGCAAGCCAGCGTCAGAATCATACAGTCGTCCGGAATCTGCCTGGCTATCTCACTATAATAATTGCGGCCGGGTTTCGCCCCGTCACAACCGCCGATCAAAAAGAAATGGCGAATCTTACCATGCTTTACCAACTCGACGATCTTGTCGGCGACACTCAATACCGCGTGGTGGGCAAAGCCGGTCATAATGAACTTTTCGTGCTGGTCCTCGGCGAACCCTTTTTCGTTAAGTGCCGCAGTAATTACCGGTGCAAAATCCTTATCTTGAAGATGTGTAACCCCCGGCCAGCCTACAAGTCCTGTTGTAAAGATCCTGTCCTTGTAGCTGTCTTTCGGCTTTTGGATGCAGTTTGTTGTCATAAGTATCGCCCCTGGAAATTTGTCGAATTCCTGCCGCTGATCCTGCCATGCACCGCCGTAATTACCCACGAAGTGGCTGTACTTTTTCAGTTCGGGATAAGCATTGCAAGGCAGCATTTCGCCGTGCGTATAGACATTGATGCCTTTGCCGTCTGTTTGCTTAAGGATTTCTTCCATATCCTTGATGTCGTGACCGGAGACGACGATACACTTACCGGCGACTGGAGTGATCCTGACATTAGTAGGCTCCGGAGTGCCGAATGTTTCGGTATGTGCCCTGTCGAGCAGTTCCATAGTCCGAAGATTCATCTCACCGCATTTTAAGATCATCCTGAGCAACTCGTCGGAATTTTCGGCTGTACGCGTAAGACTGTCCATTGCATAGTGGATAAACTCATACAGCCCGGCGTCTTCATAACCCAGTATCCAGGCATGATCTATATACGCAGCCATACCCTTTATTCCGTAAACGAGAGTTTCCTGAAGGCTTGTTATGTCTTCTCCGAGACTGTCGACCTGGTTTTGTATGGTAACAGATTCGCCCTTGGAGATCATGCCGTTTAAGTCGCAGATATCTTCCCACCATTCTACGGGACAATCGAGAACTTCCGGGGTCCCGCCGGATTTCCGTTCGGTATTTTCATAAAGCTCGCGAATCGTTTGTTTGTACTCGACGGCTTGTTCGAGCAAATGGCAAAACCTGGACACATCGAAATTGACATTCGTAAGCGTACTGTAGAGAGCTTCTACAACAAAGACGTCAACATCACGATCCCTCTCGCCCAACTCATAACACCTGTGGGCGTATCGACAGATATCCTTGACCGCGTAGATAAGCAGATCCTGCAGTGCGGCGGTTTCCGGGTCTTTTCCGCATACTCCATAAGCGGTACAACCGCACGAGTCGGCACTCTGTTCGCATTGATAACAAAACATATTCATACTAGACCTCTCTTTCAAATTCCCCAAAACCAGCCTGGCGGTCCGAGTCCATTATTATTCATTATACATTTGAAAAAGCCCTGCCGCGGTCTGCCTCCTCTATATATCCCCTCGACAAACCGCAACAGGAGAATTCAATTTATTATTTATAGCTATCTTAAAACAGCTTCCGCCGAAGGCGGTTTCCAAAATTCGTAATTCGTCATTCGTAATTCGTAATTGCTTTTAAACTACTTGTATTGGCCAGTGGC
>JAIPFN010000027.1 GCA_021736615.1 Phycisphaerae bacterium
GTAACGGCGACGGCGGAAAAGACCGAGTCCGCCAAGACCCAAAAGAAGCATTGTAGCAGGTTCGGGTACAACAGTTAAAGTCTCAGACATACCATAAACCGGCCTCACATTCGTAACTACATCAGAAAAGACTGTCATCCAATGACTCGTGGCGAAATTATATGCCTCCGGCTTCCAAGCTGATCCGCTCTGAGCTTTAGACGGTACTGCTGATGATCCGCCCAGCGGTTGACCGGCACCACTGACCGTTCCATTTGATTGGCTGCCAGTAAACACCCGTCCATCTCCTACACGACTTACATCACCATTTTCGTCATACATGACAGAGTATCTGTAGCCGTCACCGCCGACTATAGGAGTGATACCATTCCACAGGTCAGCGTAATCATTTGCGATCACGGTCGAACCATCCATCTGCAAAATAGCTTCACCGATCCCATTTAATTCAGGATTCGTACCGGTGTTGTCCCTTGCATCGACAGACGCCGTAGAGCCAACTACGTTCTAACTTGCACCGCCAAGACCGGCGGCATCTGCAAGACCTTGCACGAACGAATTGTACGTGGCAATATCAGTCGACGTTGCCTGCGTACCACTGCTTGTGACAAAGATCAGGCGATACGTATCACCAATTGCCCAGGCCTGACCGGTAGCAGGATTGGTACCGGTGACATCAAGGATACCAAGCTGACCGGCAACACCGGCGTTTGCCGATACTGCTGCTAATGCGACGATCGCAAGAACTGTTAACATTACCTTTTTCATCATAAATCTCCTTTCGAAAGATTAATTAAGGGGCTTACAATTGAGCAACGCACTCAATAAAAAATGCCCATACAAAAATTATACATCAATTAACAAATTTTCTGACGCCCGCCAAACGCGGGCGTCAGAAAGCAAATCACAAGCATCGCTAAGGTTTTGGCTGTGCAGGTTGGCTATAGTCAACAAGCCATTCAACTGCCATTGCGGCAAGATCCTGAAGGTCGGTAATACAGTCGTAGTTTCTGTCATGGATGCTGCCTGCACCAATACCGTATACCCCCAGACCGCTTCGAGTCATCCAGCACTGGGTTCCCCAAACATCGACCGTAACTGTATCTGTTACCGGAGCATTAACTCCATCGTCAGCGGTTATTGTCAGCGTAACGGTTTGTTTGGCATTTTTAGGACTGGTGTTCACCGTCACCGTTACAGTATCGGTTGTCTCGTCATCAAGAAATACGCTGAAGTTGGGATCCTCTATAGTCATGGGATCTGCTGTCCATAGAATAGAAGGAGTTCCTTCGTCAGTCACTGTCGCCGAAAAGACTACCGGTTCACCTGACCATGTAATCATGGCGGGAGTATCGATCACAACCGTCGGAGGAATATTAGCGGTAGTAGTAAAGCTCCAGATATCACCTTCATATGTACTGACGCCATTAACAGTGATATCGACTTTCCAATAGTATGTACCTGCGACTGACGCATTAACATCGGCGGTAGTAACATCAAGACCATCAACCGGATCAGTTGTAACCTGAGTCAGGCTGCAAGGGTCTGTACCAAACCAGACAGTAGCATAAAAAGAATCAGTCTCGTTCGGATCCGGATTGATCCATTCCAAAGTCAGGGGATTTGCAACTGCAACTTTATCGTCATTATTCATAGGATATGAAATTTTTGCGGCGTAAACGCTCTTGACCGTCAGAGGTTCAGACATGCCATAAACCGGCCTCGTACTCGTAATTAAATCAGAAAAGACTAGCATCCAATGACTCGTGGCGAAAGCATATGCAGCCGGCTTCCAAGCTGATCCGCTCTGAGCTTTAGACGGTACTGCTGATGATCCGCCCAGCGGTTGACCAGGAGTACTGACCGTTCCATCTGCATTGGTGCCTGTAAACAATCTTCCATCTCCTAGACGACTTACATCACCATTTTCGTCATACATGACAGAGTACTTGTAGCCGTCACCGCCGTCTATAGGATCAACTCCATCCCACAGGTCAGCATAATTGTTAGCGATCACTGTAGCACCGTCCATCCGGAAAACAGCTTCGCCGGTTCCGTCCAGTTCCGGATTGGTTAAGGTATTGTCCCTTGCATCGACAGCCGCCGTAGAGCCAACTACGTTCCAGCTGGCATCGCCAAGACCGGCCGCATCTGCAAGACCTTGTACGAACGCATTGTACGTGGCAATATCTGTCGATGTTGCCTGCGTACCACTGCTTGTGACAAAGATCAGGCGATACGTATCACCAACCTGCCACGCCTGGCCCGTTGCCGGATTTATCCCGCCGTTGGCGGTTACATCCAGAATGCCAAATTGACCAACGACATTTGCTCCACTGGCCGATACCGCTGATAATGCAACTATCGCAAGAACTGTTAACAAAAACTTCTTCATCATAACATCTCCTTTCGAGAAATAAATTTTGGGCTTTACATTGAGCAACACACTCAATACAAATTACCCATACTAAAATTGCAATTCTTTCAATAACATTTTACAAACTTAAAACACTAGCCACCCGGCTTAACCGGGCATCTTTCTTTCTAATTACCTCTATGTATATAGGCCTTTTTTATAATTCATATAACAATTCCTCTACACAACATGAAAACATCATTATAACAATCTAATCAATCCCAATTTACTGACTACCTTTCTAATTAACAAAATTCCTGAAAAACATTCTCTCACCTGCCGCCGACAACATCTGAATAACTCTTTCCGAAGCGTATCTCGTCGAGGGCTATTTTGCCGCAGACGGATACCGAAAAAGTATCAAATGCAGCCTGATTGAAGGCAGCTGTATTAAGTGTTGCAACGGGCGAACCTATATTAAGACCATCGTCCGGCAGGTAATAGTTGAGGGTGTCCGGCAAAGCATTGTCCGCGTTCCAGATCATCTCGATAACGAGCATAATTGGTTTGCCATTAGGTACGTTTTTTTTATCTAAACCGCTTTTAACTGCGGTACCGCCGATGAAGTAACGTGACTGAAAATCGTTGCCGTTCGTCATGTCAAATCCGACAGAATCTCCGGAACCGCCGTCAATCTGATAATAACCATTGACGTAGTCGGTGCCCAGCGCAACGACAAGGCTTGTGTTTTCACTAACAAGCGTCTCGACCATGACACTAAACCACAAGGTTTGACCGTCTGCCAGGAGCCCGGCATCAGCTATAGCAGTTGCTGCGTTGTTGAGAGTGTATCCCCTGGTACGATCAAATCTAGTACCCGAATTGATACGACCGCCTCTGGACGGCAGAGTACCGTAGGCCAAACCGGTGGACTCGACGAGAATGCCTCTGTCTGGTAGAGCCCCGTCAACCTTAACCCAGTCTGAAACATCCTCTAAAAAACCTCCGGCATAATCGAACGGCTCATAAAAAACCTCGACAAGCGAATCCCTTACGACCCGATTGTTCTTAGAATCAATATGTCTGACGAATTTACTGTCTTCCAGCTTGATGTCATTGACGAAACCATCGTTATAAACTTTCTTAGCTGAGCCCTGGGTGACTTCTATTTGCTCTCTGCTTTCTTTAAACAAACCGGGGAAAAGAATTGTCCTGCCCCTGGTTACATGCAGCTGTGTACTGCCGGTTTTATCGACCTCAACACCGAACTCGGTTCCCATATCTACAATCTTGCTGGAAGCCGCCTTGACAGTAAAACCATGAGCACGCTGGGGAACAACAGCATAGATGCGCCCGCTGAACAGTTCCATATCACCGCTGCTATTGAGGGACATTTCAGCTGGCGATTCAACGGTAACTTTTGCACCGTCGTTAAAAAGGATGGTGATGAAACCTTTTTTAAGTCTATATCTGCTCTGTACCATTTCACCGAATTCGTCAGGTTGGGTAAATGAGTCATCCCAGACCGCTTCAATAGAATCAAAAAGCTTTGCAACAACAGGACGATCTACAGCTTCGGGAACAAAGAAATAGACATAACCAAAAAACACCACAATAGAGGCCACCAGAGCAAGATAAGCCCGTGTAAGAGCCTTGTTACCCTCGCCGGGGAACCATTTAAAATCACGTTCAACCTTCTGGATCAATTCCGGTTTGGGTGTGACTTCTACAGGCTTTTCAATTTCAACAGCAGGTGCAGTGCGTTCCATCTCAAGAAGTTCAAGCATAGCTACAGTAATATCACTATCGTCAGAACCAGCCTCGCTGACATCCGACATAAACTCTTCAATGTCGACACCCCTTAGAGAAACATTGCTGCTGTCACCGACTTTAGAACCGATCCTTGTCGCGTCAGCTAAATCATCAAAGACATCATTTCCAGTATCAGTTTCGCTAAAAACAGCAAAACTATCATCTGAAGTCGTAGAGCCAAAGACTTTATTCATACTAACCTGAGTATGCATAAACTGACAATAATAAGCCTGGACATCAGGCCCCTTACGTAAAAGCTCATCAAGCATCAAAAGACAACTGTCACTGATACTGCCTTCGATTAACTCAAGGAACAGTTTGTTCAATTCAAGTTTTGTCTTATTATCCAGCATATACTATCCTTGTTTTAAATCCAAAGTCCTGCGAATACACTCCTGAAGTACAGTGTGGATCCTTGCCATTGTGTGGTAGATACCCGTTGACGAACGCCCCAGCATCTGGGCGATCTTTTTCATCGAAATTTCCTCTTTATAACGGAGCGACAAAATCTTCTGATCCCTTTCGCTAAGTTCCCTGCTGCATTGCTCCAGAGCTTCTGCGTGTTCGGTATAATCGGTCTTGCCCTGAGCCTCGTGCTCGGCGATCATCTTATAAACATCTTCACTGAGCTGCGGGCGTGAACGGGAATTCTTCTTGATAAAATTTATCGCCTTATTCCTGGCAATAGCAATTCCCCACGCCGAAAAATCCGTACCCTCCTGGTACTTATCGAAATTTTCCCACATGCCGGTAACGGTTTCCTGAAGGATATCCTCTACATCAGCACGATTGTGTATCATGACGTAAAGAAAGCCGTAAATACGCGGCTGAGCATTTAAAAAAAGCTCAAAAAACCGTTTATGGCCGTTTGGCCCATTAATATTGTCAAATTTACTTTCCAATACAGTCAAGTCTCCGTCAATAGGATTACTTCTATAGGTAAAACAATCATGGTATCAAAAATTGAGTCAAAAAATTGAAATTTTCACAAAAAAACTCAATTCAGCGCAAAATACTCCCAGCCTCCATAAAAATGACGCTTATTTCGCCAGTCATTCGCAATCTGATCTAGAATTTCCAGATCTGCTTTGCCCTTCTTTTTGGATATAAAAAGCTTGAGATACTCCCGGAGCTATTCAGGGATTTGTTTGAATTCAGGGTTTTTAGCCGGATTATCTTTTCCCGCCTTGACGGCATCATATTGCCCCTCAGTTATCCAGGTAAGGTCTTTCCAGTACCCCGTATCATTTTTCTGAACTTCCCCCGGTGTAGTGCGACCGTTGAGCACTATATCTGTTATCTTGGCTTTAAGTCGCTGAATATGTTCAGGGTATTTCGCGGCAAGATTGTTTTCCTCGCCAGGGTCGGTTCCAAGGTCATAAAGCTCCAGTTTCTCTCCACCATGCGGCATAATCAGCTTCCATTTACCTTCTGTAACAGCAAACCGCCCATTGATACTATGATTGATCAAAGGCCGGCGCTCATAATCAGCCTTCGGATTTACCAGAACTTCCGCAAAACTCTGACTATCCTCACCTGCATTGTCCGGCATCTTAACCCCAAGCAGATCCGCAAAAGTAGCAAGCACGTCAACCTGCCCGACCGGTTTATCCCATCTCCGCCCCGGCTGCTTTACACCCGCAGGCCACCGAACAATAAACGGCAGTCGATGCCCGCCCTCATAAATATCACGCTTGCCGCCCCTGTAAATATAACTGCTGTCATGGCCGAACTCTTCGATACGTCCTTCCCATGATTTTTCCGGGCCGTTATCGCTGGTAAAAACGATCAAAGTATTTTCATCAAGCCCCGACTTTTCCAGAAACTCAAGTATCTGTCCGACACGATAATCCGTTTCGATAACAAACTCGCCGTAACCACCGCAATCGCCTTTTCCCCAAAACTCCTGCTTTGGGCACACCGGATAATGCGGCGACGTAAACGGCAGATAAACAAAAAACGGCTTGCCGCTTTTCGCCTCGCCCGCCTTACCGCCCATCCATTCGATAGCCTTATCGGTAAAACGAGTAAGACACTCGTTATCGATAAAGTCCGGCGCAACTTCCATTCCGCGAACACCAATAACCTTTTTCGTTTCTTGAGGCGTCTTCTGATACGGCGGCATAATGCGGTAATCGACATGACGGTCATTCTTCTTTTTAGCCGTATACAATGTCGGCGGCACTTTTGCATATCGACCCTCGAACCAGGCAAGGATGCCATAGTTCAAAGATGCCGGAACCCCGTAGAAATAATCGAACCCCTTATCCAACGGCATGTCCTTGATAGGCTTGGACCAATCACGATCGCCCGGTGTCCCGGGAAAATCCATCCCCAAATGCCACTTGCCGACCATAGCCGTATTATAACCGTTATCCTTCAGCAAAGAAGCCAGCGTCATACGTCCATCAGCGATCAGACATTCACCCTCGGCCTTAAGCACACCGGTTTTCTTTTTCGTCCGCCAGCAGTACCGCCCCGTAAGCAAGCCATAACGCGAAGGCGTACAAACAGTATCCGAGCTGTGCCCGTTAGTAAAACTAACCCCTTCCTTAGCAAGCCGGTCAATATTAGGCGTCTTAAACTTAGCGTCCGGATTCAAACAACTCGCGTCCCCAAACCCCTGGTCATCAGTATAAATAACAATAATATTAGGCTGTACCTTTTGAATTCCTTTTGCAGGCGGCAAGGCTTTACCGCTCACACAAGAAGTTAGCAAAAAGATAACAATTAACAGTACACAGTTTTTTAAAATTCGGCTATTCATAATCCCTGTCCTTCGGTAAAGTTTATATTTCCGTTTTACATCTGTTAGTTATTCTTCACAGGTTCCCTAAAGCTCATAATCTTTTCCATTGAGACTTCTAATAACCGAACGCATCCATTCGTCAAGTTCTTTCTTCATTTGCTTACATCGCTGCTGATGTTCGCCGCCGGAGATCAGGTTGTTCGTTTCCATCGGGTCATCTTCTAAATTGTAAAGTTCGTAAACTTCCCCATTCTTGCGATGAAGCTTCCATGGCCAATCTGTCCATGCCGCATGCCCATTTGCCGTATCTTCCGGAAACTGCGGAAACTCATACACATCCTTAGCCATCCGCCAGGGATCATACGGCTTAGGTTCACCGGCCTGCTGCTTTTCCATGATCGCCTTGAGAATCCTGTCACTCCAGGTACTTTCCCCCTTTTGAAAATTATGCCAGAACC
>JAIPFN010000028.1 GCA_021736615.1 Phycisphaerae bacterium
TGTAACCAATTACAATTAAAGGATTTGCGTAACATGTGTATTTATATAAAATTGCCTCGGCCGTCAGGCCGAATCCTTCATTATACATTAGACAATAGACATTATTCATTTCAAACTGACCGATTAGGTCAGTTTGAGTTATTATATAACAAAAATCCTCTAGACACGGATGTTAATTGCTGAGGTTCAAATGAACGATAATGACGCACAGGGGGCTCCAGACAAGCGGCAGGAGGAGCTGGACAGGGAGGAACAGATCCAGAAAGAGGAATGGCAGAAGATAAGCTTTCGCTGGATGGGCATTGGAATTGAATTCCTCGTAGTTGTAGGTATTTTCAGCGGGATTGGCTATTTCCTCGATAAAAAAAGCAATACCAGTCCGGGTTTTCTGATTTTCGGATTTTTTATTGGCTTTATTACCATGTTATATACTATGATAAAGCGAGCCGGCGGAATTAAATGGAAATAAGTCGGCAATATTGAAATAAAACCAGAAAAGAAATGTTATGTTTTTCTGGGGTGTTGTGGTAGAATTTTGCATTTGGAACTGTTTTGAAGCTGTTTTCCTGGAAATTGTTAGTACTGGCATTCCTGCTTACGTTTGGATTCGTGTTCTGTTATCGTATTAGCCAGACACAAGGTACTGCAAGCCAATCAGGATGCGTCAAGGCTACGGTTTTGACGGTTCTGGCTGCGGCAGCAGGTGTTATTCCCGTTATATTGACTTACACTCATAATAAGGCAAGGGTATTTTTTACGGCCGTCATGATCGGTGCTATAATTAGAATGTTTATTACGGCTGCCGGTGTTCTTGCCGTGATTTACTTTCTTAATGAGCAGCGTTCGTGGTTTCTGGGGTGGTCGGCCGGTTTTTACCTGTTTTTTCTGGCTTTCGACACTAGCCTTGTGCTATATTTTCTAAATAAACGTCGTAATCAAAATAAAGGAATTGAAAAAGATGGAAATGCAGCATTTGCTTGCAAGTATGAATCCTCTTGAGCATATCTCTTCCAAAGAGTTATTTGCTGTCGGTCCCTTTGTCTTTACTAACCACATGTTTATGGTCTCAATGGCTACTATTTTGCTATTGGTCGTTTTGCCGATTGCAATCCGCAGTAAAAAATTGGTCAGGACGGGTTTTGGCAATGCTTTTGAGGCGGTCTGCGTTTACATACGCGAGGAGGTAGCAAGACCTTTCCTGAAGGAACAGACCGACAAATATATCCCATTTATATGGTCAATGTTCTTTTTCATTCTCACTCTAAACCTCCTTGGTATGGTTCCTGTTGACAAGATATTATGGGCTTTTACCGGCTGGGAGCACAACAACCTTGGCGGAACTGCAACGGCAAATGTTTGGGTGACCGGGGCTCTTGCCGTATTAGCTTTCTTACTGTTTCATTGTGCAGGAATCTATGAAAACGGCCTGGGTAATTATATTAAGCACTTTGCACCGAAAGTTCCGATATTTATCCTGCCTTTTATATTTTTTATGGAGGTGGTTAGTTCTTTTGTGCGTGTTTTTTCTCTTGCAATACGACTTTTTGCGAATATGCTTGCAGGACACGTTTTACTTGGTACACTGCTGGCTTTTATTATCATCTATAAGAATTCTTTTGTAGCTACCGCTTCGATTACTTTTGTAGTGGTAATGAGCCTGATGGAAATTTTTGTAGCGTTTCTACAGGCCTATATATTTACATTTTTAACGACGATATTCATTGGATTTTCGGTACATCAGGACCATTAACCCAAACTTGCCTGCGGTCAGTTTGAGTTATTTATAATTGATGATTTATTATTTATGGATTCGGCCTTTTGGCCGAGGCTTAGTAATACGGAACTTGAAATTTTAGTTATTTAATAGTTTGGAGATTTTTATGTTGGATTTAATGGATTTTGGTTCAATACTCGCAGCGACGAATATTGAGCTCAACGACAAGGCTTTTGGTATGCTTGGCGGTGTTATCGGTGCCGGTCTTATCGTTATGGGTGCGGCAAAAGGTATCGGCGGTTTGGCCGGTAAGGCTACCGAAGCGATCGCACGTCAGCCCGAGATGGGCGGAAGAATTTTTACGACAATGATCATCGCCGCTGCTCTTATCGAAGGTGTTACACTTTTCGCACTGATTATCTGTCTTCTGGCGGTTATTTAACCGGCCCTGGCCTGAACCAATCAGGCGAGCATGAAGTCAGGTTTGGGTGATTATATCTCATTGCCTATTCGTGTTATCAATCCGTGCATAAATAATATTGTATGAGACTAAATTATAAGAGGTGTAGTTAAGATGCGCAAGGCTGTTTTATTGGCTCTATTGCTGACTCTATTACTTTGTCCGCTGGCTATAAGTTTCGAATCGTCTGTTGATGACGGTTTTCATAGCTCAGAAGCTGAAGATGAAGGTAAGATCAACGTTTTTTCGGGTTATCCCGGAGAGTCGATCTGGACTATCGTTTCGTTTGTCGTTCTCGTTGCGGTGTTGTGGAAACTGGCCTGGAAGCCTATGCTTGCCGGTTTGCATGCCCGTGAGGAGTTTATTGCCAAGCAGCTTTCAGACGCAGAAGGGACTCGTAAAAAGGCCGAAGAAGTTCTTGCAGACTATCACGAAAAACTTTCAGACGCCGACCGTGAAGGTAAGGGCATTATCGCCCGGCATACAAAGACCGCCGAAAAGGAAAGCAAAGAGATCGCAGATCTTACGAAGAAAGAGCTTGACGAGTTGCGAGCAAGGTTAAAGGCCGAGATCGAATACGAACGCAAAGAAGCGCAATCTGAATTCTGGGATCAGGCCGGTGACATAGTTCTGGAACTGGGCAAAGAGGTCTTGGGTAAATCGATGGATCACGCCGACCACGATAAACTGATCGACGAGGCTATCGTGCGCCTTAAAGAAGAAGAGGCAACCCAGGCGAAACTTAAACAAGAGTAAACTACGGCTATGAGCGAATCGATAAAACATGTTGTTCGAGAGATTTATTGCGAAGTACTTTTCGAACTTGCCGAAGAAGCCGGCCAGGTCGATTCTGTCATGGACGATCTTGCCTCGATCGAAGATGTTTTACGAGCAGACCCTGAGTTTGCCGCGATAATGACCTCGCTGACGATCAGAGGCGAAGAAAAAGCAAAAGTCGCCCGCAGGGTGTTTACCGGAAAAGTCAACGATCTGACGCTGGATTTTTTGAGCGTTTTAGCCAGGCGAAACCGGATGACAAGTCTTTTCGATATCTCGCTAAAGTACGAATCGCTGATCGATAAGCATTATCAAAGGCAACCGGTCGAAGTTACACTGGCCCATAAGCCAAATAAAAAAGAGACCGAAAGGCTCAAAGCCCGTATCGGCGAAGCGATAGGCGGTACTGTCAAGCTTAGCATCGAAGTCGATCCTTCGATAGTCGGCGGCGTCATACTGTGCAAGGACGGCAAGGTGATCGACAACTCGGTGGCGACCCGGCTTAAAAGGGCGGTCGGTGCAATAGTAGAAAAGAGCAGGTATAAAAAGTAATACGGTAGTATGGGCTGTGCCTATGCTTATTAAACATAAGCCCTAAGCGCAAGCGCCGGGCTGGAAAATAGGATCGACATTAAGATACCTTTAAAGTCTTTAGGAACATTAAGATTCCGGCAGGATGATTCATGAAGTTTGATATTAGTGAAGTCAGTCATTTAATAAAAGAAGAAATTCAACGCTATCGCAGCGAGATAGACGTTGCGATGGTCGGCCACGTTTTGGAGGTCGGCGACGGTATAGCACGGGTCTGCGGGCTTGATAGTGCTATGGCCGGCGAAATGCTTGAGTTCGAAGGCGGTATCGTCGGCGAAGTGTTCAACCTCGAAGAAGAATCCGTCGGTGCGGTTATCTACGGCGATTACCAGAAGGTAAAAGAGGCCTCCCAGGTACGTTTGACAGGTAAGATGCTCACAGTTCCCGTCGGTGACCAACTGCTTGGAAGGGTGGTTGATGCCCTTTGCAATCCGATCGACGGCAAGGGCAGGATCACTGGCGAAGACTCTCGCAATGTTGAGTTTCCCGCCGCCGGTATTGCCCAGCGTCAGCCGGTTTCAGTACCTCTTAGTACCGGCCTAAAGAGTGTCGACTCGATGATACCGATAGGACGCGGCCAGAGAGAGCTTATCATCGGCGATAGAAAGACCGGCAAGACCGCTATCGCCCTGGATACGATAATCAACCAGAAGGGCAAGGATGTATTGTGCGTCTATGTTGCTATCGGGCAAAAAGAATCGACCGTCGCTGAAGTCGTCCGCACGCTCGAAGAACACGGCGCGATGGAGTATACCGTCGTTGTTTGTGCCTCTGCCGCTTACAGTGCCGCGATGCAGTATATCGCCCCTTATGCCGGCACCGCGGTCGCCGAGCACTTTATGTATGCTCAAGGCAAGGACACCCTTTGCGTCTATGACGATCTGAGCAAGCACGCAAACGCGTATCGCGAACTGTCTCTGCTGCTAAGGCGTCCGCCGGGCAGAGAAGCATATCCGGGTGATATTTTCTACCTGCACAGCCGCCTGCTTGAGAGAAGCACAAGGCTTTGTGACGAGCTTAAGGGCGGTTCGCTTACGGCGCTTCCGATCATCGAGACACTCGAAGGCCAGGTCTCGGCGTATATCCCTACCAACATTATTTCGATCACCGACGGCCAGATATATCTTCAGCGAAACCTCTTTCTTGCAGGTGTCAGGCCCGCAGTCGACGTTGGTATAAGCGTCAGCCGTGTTGGCGGTGCCGCACAACCGGCAGCGATGAAGAAGGTCGCTCCCAAGCTCCGTCTCGACCTTGCTATGTTCAGGGAACTGCAGGACTTTGCACGGCTGGGAACAGAACTTGACCCGGCTGCACAGTCCCAGCTGGACCGCGGTTACCGAATGGTTGAGATACTCAAGCAAAAGCAGTATGCCCCGCTCAGCGTCGGCCAGCAGGTAGCCAGCATTCTCGCCGGTACAAGCGGACAGCTTGACGATATCGAAGTGACTTCGGTAAGCCACTTCATCGACGAAATGCTTTCCTGGATCGACCTTGAAGCCCGCGAATATATCGACACCATTGACTCAAAAGGCGAACTGAGTGATGAACTTGCCGCCAATCTTACCGAGGCAATAGGAACATACAAAATGATCTACAAATTCTCATTCGGAAAGTAGTTTTTTTACAATAATCAATAATAAGTAATAAGTAATAAATCGAAATGGCTGGAACTCGTCAAATTTTAAATCGCCTCAAGGCTGCTGAGAATATCAGCAAGGTCACCCATACTATGGAGACCATCAGTGCTGTCCGGTACAAGCAGCATTTTAATACGTGGCGTGACGGACGCGGGTTTTACGATTCCCTGGCCACGATGGCGTACCTGATGGTGACCGCCGAAAAAACTATCGACCACCCGCTGATGAGAGACAACGACTCAAGAACCAATGCACTTATTGTCATCGGCAGTAACCGAGGTCTGTGCGGTTCGTATAACAGCGAAATTTTCAGACTTATCGACATTCATGTTAATATGGCAAAGCGATTTAACAGAAAGCTCAAGATATACGCCGCCGGTTCCAAGGTAATCGGCCATCTCGCAGGCAAGCGTATAGAGGTTGAAGATACTTACACCGATTTTGAAGATATACCCTCTGTCGAGCAGGTCCAGTCGATGGGCGACGGTTTTATCAACGATTATATAGCCGGCGATATCGGAAGGCTTAGCGTTGTTTACACCAGGTTCTTTTCACCGTCAAGCCAGCGTGCACAGACACTTTCGATCCTGCCGATATCTGAGCTGATCGACGACCTGACAACCCGTGCCACGGTCATCTGGCCATGGGAACGCAGCTTTGAAGATTTTACGGTTACCCCCTCCGTCGATGAATTTTTCGACGGAGTTGCAAGGCTTATGGTCAATGCGTCTTTGTCGAGTTGTTTTCTTGAATCGCTTCTGAGCGAGCACCTGGAAAGAGTAGTAGCAATGAGAAGCGCAACCGATAATGCAAACGAAATGATAGAATCCCTCAACCACGAATACAACCGTGCAAGACAGGGACAAATAACAAACGAACTGCTCGACATAATAGGCGGCAGCATTAACTAGAACGTAGCGGGGGCTTCCAGCCCGCGATAAAAATAGTATCCGCCGAAGGCGGTTTCAATGTTTATAAATCTATGTATTTAATACATAATACAATCGAGTTAAATAAATGAATAAAGGCAAAATAGTACAGGTTATTGGAAGCACATTCGACGTTGAGTTCGTCAGTGAGATTATTCCGGCAGTTTATAACGCACTAACGATCAAAGGTGATTTCGAAGGCGACAAGACCGAGCTTGTCGGAGAGGTACAGCAGCACCTAGGCGGCGGAAGAGTTCGCGCTATCGCCATGGGAAGCACCTTCGGCCTTAGACGCGGCATGGAGGTTATCGACACCGGCGACTCTTTGCAGGTCCCGGTCGGCAAGGAGACGCTGGGTCGCGTTTTCAATCTTCTAGGCGATCCGGTAGACGGACGCGGTGAGGTAAAGACCAAATTGAAACGGTCCATCCATCAAGCCCCGCCGAAGTTTGTCGAACTTTCCGCCAAGTCCGAGATGTTCGAGACAGGTATCAAGGTCATCGACCTGCTGTGCCCGTTCGTTAAGGGTGGTAAAACAGGCCTCTTCGGCGGTGCGGGTGTCGGCAAGACCGTCCTTATCCAGGAACTCATTGCACGTATCGCAACAGAGCACGGCGGTTATTCGGTTTTTGCCGGTGTCGGCGAAAGAACCCGCGAGGGAAACGACCTTTGGCTCGAAATGCAGGCGACAAAGATAGGCGATACCGATGTGAGCGTTCTTGACAATACTTGCATGGTCTTCGGCCAGATGAACGAACCGCCGGGTGCAAGACTTCGCGTTGCTTTGACTGCTTTAACTATGGCAGAGTATCTCTGCGAGCAAAGCGGTGCGGAAACCCTTCTGTTTATCGACAACATATACCGTTTCAGCCAGGCAGGTTCGGAGGTATCGGCACTGCTTGGAAGAATACCTTCTGCGGTAGGTTATCAGCCGACCCTGGCGACCGAAATGGGCCAGCTCCAGGAACGCATCGCCTCGACCGAAAAGGGAGCGATCACTTCCGTTCAGGCAGTTTACGTCCCGGCAGACGACCTGACCGACCCGGCACCGGCTACGACGTTTACCCACCTGGACTCGTCGGTCGTTCTGTCAAGAAAGA
>JAIPFN010000029.1 GCA_021736615.1 Phycisphaerae bacterium
GGTATTTTCAAGGCTGTCTGATTTTACGAAAGCTCCGGAAAGAGTATGCTTTCCGCCCATCGCATCAAAAATATCGATCGATGTCAGTTGCGAATCCTCGCCGCCGGCTTCAAGCATCTGGAAATAACCGGGCGTTTCTAATGCCGCTGTGCCCCCGCCGCCGGCTGTAAAAGAAAGATTCATGTCGAGCAAACTGTAACCGGAAGTGTTATCGACTAGACGGATTTCACCGTTTAACATCGACGCTGTAGCACCAGTTGAAGACCCGGAATCAAACGCTGTGTTAATCGCGGCAATAAGGTCATCAATATCCGTAGCATTGGTAACTGTTAAGTTTGCCGGACCTATTGCTGCTCCGGATTGGTCCGTTCCGCTGATAACGATTGTGTCGGCAGCCGGATCGGCCGTTCCGCTAAACTGATATAACTGGTTTATCAGCGACGTACCTTCGGCTTTTGTTATCCCGTCCGATTCCAGGTAAACTGTTCCGGATGTAAGAGATGCTGTCGTAGGTGTCCCGCCCTCTGCCCTGAGATTACCGGAAAGGTTAAATGAACTCGTTGCGTTGGCCGGCATCGCCGCGTCGAACGGTATATTGATATTGGGATCGCCCAGAGTCTGAAAACCGTCGGCTTCACCTTCCGACCCGATTCTTTGAACACGGTAACCGGTTGACGGGTCCACCAGCATAGAATTTGCGTCAACCGCAAAAGACCCTACACGTGTATAAACGATTTCTGTTCCGGTATTCATTACGAAATAACCTTCGCCGGCAATAGCCATATCAAGATTCTGACCGGTAGTTTCAAACCCGCCCTGAGTCATATTTCTAGATACCGAAGAAACACCAACGCCGCTGCCAAGCTGCTGAGGGTTTGTTCCGCCAACTGTGGACGAAGGACCAGAACCCTTGCTGATAGTTTCGCTTAAAAGTTCAGAAAAACCAATGCTCGAACTTTTAAAGCCTGTAGTATTTACGTTAGCCAGGTTATTACCTGCAACTTCCAGCATCTGCTGATGAGCCTGAAGACCCGTAACTCCCGACGATAATGCACTACCCATTGACTATCTCCTTCAATATATATATGTTTCGCATAACTTGATTTGTAATTTCTATTATTTGTCTCTACCTACGAATTCTCGAAAGGATCGATAATGCTTGTAACCTCATCCGCTTCAATATCATATTCTCTTATCTGCAGAGTCAACGGGTCAACCTCGGCAACTCTAAGCATCTCCTGGTCGCCATACATATCCATTTTAAGCACCTGCCCGCTCCTGACCACACCAGGCGAACCATCCGGATTAGTAGCGCCCATATCAATAAACGACACCCGTTTTCCTATCATGTCATTGGCAAAGCTCCGCTGCGTGTTTTGCAGAACCTGATCAAAACTCTGGTTCAGATTTTCCAACTGTTCCAGCTGCGAAAACTGCGCAAGCTGCGCACTCATATCCTGATTGTTCATCGGTTCAAGCGGATTTTGATTCTGCAGCTGCGTAACCAGAAGATTCATGAAATCCATCTTTTGACTGCTTGCCGACTGTATCGATCCTATTGACATTTCTAACTCCATCTTAACTTTTTTAGCGCATTAATACTTACACCTACGGCTTCACTGTGCAATTATCATGCCAACTACACAGGCATAGTCGCAGTCAATAACCGTAAACCATTTAATGACAACAACTTAGACTTAATTGATATTTCAAAAAGAAAGCATAAAGCGCGCATGATTTAAAACAGAATGGATAATAATTCCCCACCAATGGAAGAAACTACCTTACTTTATGCGGATATTCTAGATACATAAAGTCGCGCGAACTAAAAAGCGGTAAAGAAACGGTAAACCTATGGACAACCTTTTCGAGGATTTGTCTGTATGCTAGTGCGCATATCGCTCAGTTTACTGATTTTTAGCGAATTAACAAAGATTGGGTGAGATTAAGGACGAATGGAGACTTCCATGAGAAATTGAACAAAAAAAGCCCTGAAAGCTCTTCACAAAATGCTTTCAGGGCTTTTAGCCGAAACAGTTGCCTTTTCCATCAACAAATACGCCTCCGCGTGTCCCCTCGATGGCACTTAAAGCATCGCCAAGTTCTTCCATCGCCGGAACCTTAAACAGTATCAGGCATTTCGGGCAGGTTATTCTCCGGTCGGCAGCATGTGAAGACAGTAGTATCCTATCATTACAACGCGGACATTTAACACAAATCTTCATACAAAACACTTCGAAAAAAGGAGATAAAAATTAAAAAAGGCGAGGAAAATATTCAAAGCGGACAAAAACCGCATTCCTCGCCATTTAAGATCAATCCATTATATTATTAACCGCACAGCCTTCCATGGCCGGCATTACTGTAATATAAAATCTAACTAAATTCCAAGTTCAACGATATTTTCCGCGGCTTGCTGAATATTTTCGGGAGTATCAAGCTGCCCCGATGCCAAAAGCTGCTGAGCCTTATCGATCGATGCCTGATTAACTCCTTGTGCCGAAAGTGCAGCCTGTATAAATTCGATATTTGGCAAACCTACTGACAAACCGCCTGACTGGACTACTTTACCACGCTGCCTGTTCGTCATTGTAGATGCAAAATCTCTGGCAAGTCTTTGGGCATTGTAAATATTTAAATTATCAATATTCATTTTAACATCCTTTTACGTAATCTCGACTTTCACGGTTTAAGTTGCAGCCTCTGACGTAAAATTCAAAAAAAACACATGGGCGAAAGCACATCTTAAAGTTTTCCTGCTTACTAATAACATTGTCGCATGGTATCGCAAAAACTTTAATAATTTTATTAAAAACTTTATTTTTTTATTAAAGCACAATTATTAGCACTGAAAAACTACATTTTTTTCTAAATATCTCTATTCAAGAGTCTTTGAAATCTCATAAGTAATAAATTTATTATATATTCTCGGACTAACCATGACTATTTTCCAGTCCATCGGACCGTAATCGGATCGCATCTGACTATTGAAAAACTGCTTAGCCCTTGCTTCTACTACCACATCTGTACTGTCCCACACCTGGTCAATCGCCCAGAGAAGTTCACCTGACGCACAGTCAACCAGTTTTAGTTTAAGGCCTATTGAATTTCGAGGGTAGGGCCGATAATGCTCAATCCTTCCGTACATGACGGCATCGACGCCTAATTTTGTTTTAATATCGGTAAGCTGATCCATCGAAACATCGGAATCGGCAGAAAGCCTTAAGCTTTGCCATTTTGGGTCTCTAAGGTATAGTGAATCAAGCCCGAATATCTGTTTTTCCCGTATCTCCTCTGAAAGTGCCGTTGTCAATTCTTTGCTCAAATTCTGGTTCGTCGTCAGGTTCTCCATTTCAAGAATTACCACCCTGCCTATCGACCTGAGGTCGATACCGGGGGAACGATAATACTCCAGCGGGCGTATCGGGGCTGGTTTGTTTATTTTTAATCCGCAGCCTGAAATCAGCAGCAAAACTGTAACAAAAAGCAATATACGATTTTTTATCATTTTTATTTCCCATAAAACCATCTAAGGTTTTTTATATTAGTGCCCATTACCGCTAATTTGTTATTCAAATAACGCGGACATTTTACTTCTTTTCAGAATCGATATCTTCAGCTCCGAGAAGTATCATTATCCTCACTAAAGCCTTGAGCTGCTCTTTGTGAACATAATTGGATTCTTCACGAAAACTAAGGACGTCAGCTTTCCAGTTGGCCAGATCTTTTGTCATTTCAATGAGCATCTGATTTGCATCGGCAAGCTCTTTTTCAGCGGTTTCGAGATTAGCCTTCATTGAATCGAATCTTTTGACAAGTCTTTCATTATCTGCCGCAAGCTCATCGTTAAGTTTTTTCAAATGGGTGTTTTCCGATTTAAGTTCTTTGTTCTTCTCGGCCCAGCTGCGAATATCATCATATCTGCTCTCATTGTCAACATTTGACGTAAACCTTTTTTTGTCGCTAACTGCGACAGGCCCCGGCTGCTTCGCATTTTGTGTCGGTTCTATAAACGCTTCGGGGACCATCTCATCGGGGATATTCACGTTGCATCCGCTCAAAACGATGGTCACTGCCGTTAAAACCAGAAATGTTTTTTTCATATAATTCATAGTATTTCCCAATATCTTATTCGTATGGTTTTCTGAGTTAATTATAATTACATCTTATCTGACTTACTGTTCCGCACGGGCAGACCATTTCAATAGTCGCGTACTCGGCGGTGGTTTCTATAACTCTTGCACTGGCCTGTCCGCCGCCGGAAAATGCTGCCCGGCCTGCCGGCGCACCACCGGTCATCCCCGGACCTATCGGAAGTCGATACACACCTTCGACATTGATGTTGCTTCTCTTTATTATTGGCGACAAAAACGCTGTACCCATTTATTAAAATATCCTTTCTTATTTATTTATGCCATCGAGAGACGGTCACTGCTCAAGCACGAAAATCTATGTGGTCCATATCTTTGTCGGCCATTACTTCTTTTTCTTCGTTCTCGAGTTCTTCTTCGAGCTTTTTATCAATGTCATCTGTTTGCTCAACTTCGTAACTGTCTTTTCTTTTTTCGTCCTTCTTTTCTTTTCGCCTTTCGACACTATTGCTGAGATTGCTTAGCCCTTGAACATGATGGAGAGGATCTACCGGAGTAAAATTGATATCCCTATCGACCATCATCGTACTCCTTTAACTGACTTGACAGCGAAAAGACCGCACTTGCGTGAAGTTGGCTCACCCTCGACTCGGTAACATCCAGCACCAGGGAAACTTCTTTCATCGTCAGTTCCTGCTGGTAATAAAGTATTACAACCTGTCTTTGCTTTTCAGGTAGATTCTTGATACATTCGGCTAGCCTTGTAGCAAGTTCCCTTTTTTCAATAGCCGCTTCCGGGCTGTCGGTTCTGTGCTCAACAAGAACATCTCCTAATGCCGGCTCATCGTCATTAAGCCCATGAATGGACATAAAGTGCCTGGACCTTGCATTTTCATATATTTGATAAAGTTTATCTACGGTGATATCCATTTTATCGGCGAGTTTTTCGTCGTCGATAACGAAGCCGGTCATTTCAATATTTTCCCGTGAAATCTCTTCTGCCTGCTGAATCTGTCTGGAAAGGTTAGCAGGTGCAAACGACCAGCTTCTAAGCTCGTCAATGACCGCACCTTTAACCCTTATAAATGCGTACGTTTTAAATTCGGCATTCTTTGCGGGATCGAAATCACGAGCGGCTTTTACCAGACCGATACTTCCTGCCGAGACAAGATCTTCCTTTGTAAGCGGAGGCTTAATATAGGTAGTGACCATGTCAACGATTCTTCCGACCATCGGCAAGTAATCCATAATCATTTTGTCCGGGTCATATTTTTTTTGCCCGGTTGAATAGGCTTTGAAAGCAAGACCTTTCAGGCACTGCTGATTGGCTTGCTCGACCGAATTGTCAGTTTCAACTGCCACCGATAACACCCGCTAATTACTTATCACTTATTGCAAATTGCTGAATCATTCTTTTTCAGCATTTCCATTGTCTCTCATCTGACCGTCAACCATCGCGGTAAGAACGATTCTGGCGACGATACGCAAAGCTATCGTCACCACGCAATACACAAATACCGCTCCGCACACCGCTCTGTAACTGCATGTAAAAAGATCGACTCCGTTGAACACCCCTAATGCAGCCACTAGAAAACACGCCGCTATTGAAATAATCCCAGCAATAGAACTAATATAATGCCTCATATATCTTTCCTGAAAAAAAGCCTCGGCCCATAGACCGAATCCTCGATTAGTAATTCATAATTTAACATTGTTAAACTGGTTAATCGGCCAGTTCGTGTCATGCTCCGACTAAAGCTGTCGAGCGTCCCTTCATCTGTCCCGTCAGTTCTATCGAAACTGTCTCTACCGCTTCTATCTCTGTACCAAGTGCTATCTCATCGTACGCCAGGACCGGCAGCCGCGACAGCGATCTTTCTGTCATTGCCGCAAGAGCCGCTCTCTGCCTCGAATCGCATAACAAAACAACATTTTCATAAGCCTTTTCCATCGCCGATCTCCACGCTTCTGCGAGTTTACTGTTGATCGCCATTGCCTGGTCCGGAGCTATTGCCAATATAAGCTCTTCGCCCTGTTTCTGGAGCGAGTTTAGCATATGGTGCTCTAATACCGGATCCAGAGTGATCGCCATTATCTTTTCCGTATTCGGTTCCTTATATCTTTCCGTAATCGTCCTGCAGAGCTTTTTCCGCGTAAGTTCGGTTAGCAAAACAGGATTCTTAGTCTTGCTTGCATTTTCACCGAGGGACTCGAGTACCTGGGCAAAGTTTCTAATCGGGATTCTGTCTCTAAGAAGATTTTGCAGAACTCGCTGCAAAAGACCGAGCGGAACAAGATCGCCGACAACTTCGCCCACCAACGAAGGCTGATCCTTTCTGAGACGATTAACCAATGCCTGGACATCTTCACGCGTAAGCATTTCATGAGCATATTGAGCGAGAGTTTCAGACAGGTGCGTTATCAAAACCGATTCCGGATCGATGACGGTATACCCGCTAAGCGAAGCGTTATCTTTTTCCTCTTTATTAACCCAAAGCGCCGCCAATCCGTAAACCGGTTCCTTCGTGGGTATCCCCCGTACCGGAGAATGAACGGTTCCGGAATCCATCGCCAGAAATTTATCCGGTTCAAGCCGGCCTTCGGCAATAGTGTGGTCAAAAAGCCGGATCTGGTAGACGTTCGGCTCCAGGTTAATATTGTCGCACAAACGAACAAGCGGCATTATAATACCAAGCTCTTTTGCGAACTTTTTTCTAAGTGCCCCGATACGCTCAAACACATTACTCTTCTTTCTCGGATCGACCATCTCGATAAGCCTTACGCCCACCTGCACCGAGATCATATCGACATTTAGAAGTTCCTCGACCGGGGCCTGCTCGCCGCCATCGCTTTTTGTAGTATCTTTCGACTCTACTTTTTTCCTACCCTGCTCGTTTTTTGCTTTTACCATAGACCGGGAGATTATCGCACATCCGGCACCGATAAGAAAGAACGGTATTTTAGGAAGACCGGGAACAAGTCCCATCAGACAGATCAGAACAGAAGCGATCATCAACGGTTGCGAGTTACGCAAAAGCTGCGTGGTCATGTCATGGCTTACGCTCTCCTTGGAGGTAGTTTTCGTAACCAGAAAACCGGAACTTATC
>JAIPFN010000030.1 GCA_021736615.1 Phycisphaerae bacterium
CAAGCTTCTTCACTTTGCCAAGTGCCGGCATCAGGATAGCCAACAACATCGCTATGATCGCAATAACGACCAATAGCTCAATCAGGGTAAAACCTTTCTTTTTCTTCATGTTCTTTCTCCTTACGAATTAGAGATTTGCATTTCGCCGCTTTCGGCACTTCAATTATTTACATACATAATTCCGGTTTTGGCGTCCCCCCATGGGACGCACCTTTCTAAACAAGCAAATCTCTCTGGTTAAAATTTAAGCCAGAAAGCGGTTTCCGAGCCTGAAAATGCCCAATACGACTATTGCCGCACTGTACAAACGCATTAACAGCAATACGCTGTTTAAAAAGTGCATTGGAGAAAGGTTGGTTGGTTCGGATATGATAAAACGATAATATAATATGATGGCTGTAAAGAATAATAAATATAAGGACCCGAACCCAATTATCTTAATCTTCTTGCTACTTCTTTATGTTTAAATTCTACCCTATGGGCAGTACCGCGTCAAGGTAATTTTCGGAAAATAACTTAATCTACTTGAAATTATTATCAAATTGTGTAATTTTATTGCGATATAAGGGAAATTAGCATTTTCAAAAAGCATTTTTTGCAGGGAAAAATATGGACAGCACGCAAAAATATACGAAGTTTAACGACGAACTCGCCGCAATCGGCCAGCAGCATCTGCTGGCTTTTTACGATACACTAAACGACGACCAAAAGGCCGATCTCTTGGGTCAGATTTCACGCCTTGACTTGGCGAGAATACCCGGATGGGTCGATAATTATGTCAAAAACGCTAATTCTATGGAGATTCCAACAAAGTTTGACCCCGCGCCGTCATACCCGCCGGCACCCGCCAAGGGCATGGAAGACGGGTACGCAAAAGCCAGAAAACTAGGCGAAAAATTCCTCCGCGAAGGCAAGGTCGCCGCATTCGTAGTAGCCGGCGGTCAGGGCACAAGACTCGGCTTCGATGGCCCCAAGGGTGATTACCCCATTAGTCCGATAAAAAACAAAACTTTGTTCCGGATTTTTGGCGAAACAATACTGGCCGCTTCTAAGAAGTATGGATCGCGTTTGCCGTGGTATGTTATGACAAGCCCGCTTAACAATGCCGCTACGGTCGAATGTTTCGAGAAAAACGCGTATTACGGGCTTGAAAAAGAGGATGTTTTCATCTTCCAGCAGGGCACTTTGCCTAACTTTGATTTTGACGGTAACATACTGCTGTCAGGCAAAGATACGATTGCAAAAAGCCCGGACGGCCACGGCGGCAGTTTGAAGGCTCTTTTTGACAGCGGCGCGATTGCCGATATGCAGAAACGCGGCGTTGAGCACATCAGTTATTTCCAGGTGGATAACCCGCTTATTAACATCTTCAGCCCGCTTTTTATTGGTTTTCATGCTGCCAGCGGATCTGAGATGTCGTCGCGTGCACTGATCAAATGTCATGCCAAAGAAAAGGTTGGAAACTTTTGCATTGTTGACGATAAGATGACCGTTATAGAGTACAGCGACCTGCCGGATGAGTATGCCGAAAAGACCAATCCCGACGGTTCGCTGGTTTTTGAGCTTGGTTCTATCGCGATCCATTTGATCAGCAGGTCGTTTGTAGAGGATCTAAATAAGGATGGATTCGCGTTGCCGATCCACCGGGCGGTCAAGAAAATCCCGCATATTGACGCAGCAGGAGCGATTATTAAGCCCGGCAAGCCCAACGGGGTTAAGCTGGAAACATTTGTATTTGATGCGTTGCCGCTAGCCGTTGAGTCTGTTATACTGCAGACGCTTCGCGAGGAGGAATTTGCTCCCGTTAAGAATGCCGACGGTGATGACAGTCCGGCTGTTACCCGCCGTATGATGATCGAAAGGGCGGCTTGCTGGCTTGAAAAGGCCGGTGTGGCGGTTCCCCGCAAGGGTGACGGTACGGTTGATTGCGTAATTGAAATGGCTCCTTCGTTTGCTCTTTCGCCGGAAGATGTCGAGTTGAAAATTGGTGATGTCCCGGAATTAAAGGCAGGCGGCGAGTACTGTCTTGAGTGAAATTATTGCTTGTAACTCCTTATTTATAAGAAGTTTATGTTTTGGCGGCCAGGAAACAGGTTCCGGTTTATTGGTTCTTGTTGTAATAACTGTTGGCGGCGGGCAGGGGGGTGACAGAGGCCGGAAAATTGAACGATGTACACGGCAATGAGATCAAAATCGGCATCATTGAGATGGCCAAACAGAGGCCATTCTGGACATTGTCGACATTTCCCACCTATGGTTTTCGGGTGTTTTGGGCCGAAATCGGGGTCAAAAAACGTCAAAAATTTCCATTTTTGCGCATTTTTGCGCGCTTTCTGGTCACTTTTGCGCGCTTTTAGAGAATTTTTTTTCGGTAAAAATATGCGATAACTAAATTCAACAAAGGTAGTATACCCGCTTTACGGGTATACTTGTGAGTCGTAAGTAGTAAGTCGTGAGTCGGGAAAAAAGTAGGAATCAAAAAGGCGTGAGGAGGAAATTTCAGCCGCGGATGAACACGGATTTTTTATTGTAATTTGGTAATATTCGGTTAAGATATGTTCATATTGCTTTGGAGTTTATTTATGCGGCGGGAAATTACCAGACGCAGGGGTTTGTCGGGATATACTTTTAGCATGGGAGAAATTGCATGTTTAACTTGATGATTATGAATAGTTATTTTTGTTCAGCAAGCAAAAAACGCAGTTTATCGTGCCAAAAACAGCGATTCTTGCGAAAAAGGTACCGTACCCCTTTGTTTCCTCTGCCCCTTTGTTTCCTCAGATTATTGAAAGGGAAAGTGTAATGAAGAAAACTGTTCTGATTTTGGGGGCCTTGATTTTTCTTACAGGTTGCTCTAAGACTGTGTATGTCCCGCCAGCAGATGCATCCATGCCCCGCTCTCAGATGCTTCACATACGAAACTCGAATGGTCCTGGCCTTATTAAGTCAATCGGCGGAATCAAGACTTTTTCGTTCTGGACGGAGGAGATTGAGAACATCTACCTAGTGGAGGGTCTCTACCCGATCACGGTGTGGACAGTGGAAAGACATACAAGAAATGTGTATCGCCACCTTGGTGAGAGGTTCGCTGGTAAGGTTGTGATCCAAGGGGGCTGGGATGAAGTGAGCCGGGAAGTTCGCTTTAATAAGCCCGGCTATATTAATGTCTCTTCCTCTGATATTGGCCGGAGTATTGAGAAGAATGACGCGGAATCTATGATAGTTGGATGTACTCCATTAAACTCGGACAACCTACAGAATACCGATGCAGATGTGAACAAAATTAAAGATCAGGAGAGACTAGCAAATATAGCTCTAGGTGTTGAGAAAAGTCGGTATAGAGAAACGCAACGGGCGGCAGCTATAAGGCTGACTGATCAAGACTTAATACTTAAAGTGTTAAAAGAGGCAGATACGGATTTTGTCCGCAGTGGTGCTATAAATAACCTCAAGGACCAAGGATTACTTATATCTTTAGTCTTAAAAAGTAAGTCCGTTGATATTCGAGTAAGTGCTATTGAAACGCTTTCGAACCAATCTGAGGATAAAGGCTACTCTACTCTTCTTGTATATTTTGGCCAAAAGGAAGCCGATCGTCTTGATACCGTAGAACATCTTAGAAATCAGGGTTTGCTCAGGCGTATCGCTATTGAGTATCGTCATAAATACTATGGTGATATGGTTAGAGAATTTGTCATTAAAAGATTATGTGAAATCTCAAGTCAAGAGAATCAGGCCATAATATGCAAAATTGCTTTAGAAGATGACTCTGCTTCAGTACGCAAGTATGCAGTTGGTAAGATACATCAAAATGATGACATACAATACAAAATTGCTTCAGAAGATAACTCTGCTTCAGTACGAAAAAAAGCACTTAGTAAGATACACCTTAGAGATGAAGAAGATCAGGCCGCACTTGAAAAGATTTACTTCGCAGAAACCATAGGAGATGTACGTGCTAGTATAGCCAAAATTGTGGGATTCGACTTCTCGTTTAATCAATCTGGCAGGAGAAAAAAGAAGCTTAGCTCTCTTGAGAGACGACAATTGGATTTTCTTAAAAAAATTGCAACAGAGGATGAGGACTTTGAAGTTCGCAGGATTGCAGGTAAAGCACTGCCTGATGCTGTAGCATCGCCTGTAAGCGATTAGCTGTCCTGACGAATTAATTAAAGGTTCCAGGAACCTTTAATTATCCTTGTTTCCCCCCGGAACCTTTAGTTATCCCTGCCTTGGCGGGGATGACAAAATTAACAAAGATTTTTTCTTTTGTAATTTGGTAATATTCGGTTAAGATATGTTCATATTGCTTTGGAGTTTATTTATGCGGCGGGAAATTACCAGACGCAGGGGTTTGTCGGGATATACTTTTAGCATGGGAGAAATTGCATGTTTAACTTGATGACTATGAATAGTTATTTTTGTTCGGCAAGCAAAAAACGCAGTTTATCGTACCAAAAACAGCGATTCTTGCGAAAAAGGTACCGTACCCCTTTGTTTCCCCTGTTTCCCCCCTGGACTTGATAAACTCAAAGATTCAAAGATTAACTGTAAATGAGTTAGTTAGAATCTAAGAAATTTCGGAAGAAGGTATTTAAGAAAATGTGATCCAAAGAGCATTTGACTCTGAAATAAATGGAAAATAATTGTGATTGTGAAATTGAGAAAGCAGTTAATTGATATTAGAAGCCTGTGGGAGTATGCAATCGAAGAATCTGAAAAAGGTTCATAAGCAATTAGTTAATTGCAATTTATTTGTGTTTATTTTAAGCTTAAAAATGACAGTTCAATCGACTTAGGAGTTGTTTTGCGAGTAGTAAGAATACAAGAGTTTTTACAAGGGATGATTGGCAATGTATGTTGGGGTATTGAATACGCGCCAACTCTTTCGTTAAATTTTGGAGAACCACGACTTGATTTTAAAGGTTCTTCTGAAATAACAAAGGATCGTAAATTTCGGTCGCTTACAACCATACGTCCTGAATACTTTTTTTGGTTGCGTCACTCTCACTGGAATCTTTCAGTTAAGAATATGACTGGCGAAAGCATTGTAAATGCAAGGACATCGTCGAGTAGTAAGCAAAAAATGGAAGTATGCCGTTTTCTTAACGGTCAAAAATTAACAAGCGTTCATGTTGACAATGAAACTGCAAAAACTATTTTGAGATTTGATTTGGACGCAGAATTGACAATACGTCACAGGTCGTCAACAAAAGAAGAGATGTGGCATGTATCTGGACCAAATGATAGAGTTATACAAATATTTTCAGATGGGACATTTGAATATAGTTACTACATAAATGAATCATGGGAAACTTTTAGTGTAATGCTTCAGTCGGAATTGGACATTTCCTGAAATTTTGTTAATCTCTATTGTTTTGGTAAAATAGATAATATGTAGGGGAAAATAAAGGGGTACGGTACCTTTTTGGCAAGAATCGCTGTTTTTGATGCGATAAACTGTGATTTTTGCTTGCTGAACAAAAGTAACTATTCGTAGTCATCAAATTAAACATGCAATTTTTCCCACGCTAAAAGTATATCCCGACAACCCCCTGCGTCTGGTAATTTCCCGCCGCATAAATTCACTCCAAAGTAATATGAATATATCTTAACCGAACTCAAACTGACCTATTCGGTCAGTTTGAAGGGACTTGGTGCCAGGTTTTAGGGATTAGGGAAGGATTCGGCCAAAAGGCCGAGACTGTTTTAATAAAAGTGAAATGTGTTGTAAGTCTTTGCTGAAATTTGACTTACATTGTAATAAAGGCCGAATTCGGTCAGTTTGAGTAACCGAATATTACCAAATTACAAAAGAAAAATATCCGATAGAGCATTTAAGGCAAATAAAAAGAAGTTCAATTCCTTCAGGCCCTTCATACTCTTGATGGTAAAAAATAAAAGCTGTTTTTGTTACTGGATTTGTAATTAAAGCAGCTTTTTTGCAATAATAATTTCTACCGTTACGTTAATATTAGCAGTGTGAATCAGACGTAACTTGAAATTAATACTCAAACTGACCGATTCGTTCAGTTTGAAGGGATCAGGTGCCAGGTTTTAGGGATTAGGTAAGGATTCGGCCAAAAGGCCGAGGGTGTTTTAATAAAAAAGAAATTTGTTGTAAGTCCTTGCTAAAATTTGACTTACATTGTAATTAAGGCCGAATTCGGTCAGTTTGAGTTAATATTATTTTTACAGGAGCATTATTTATGACTAACAAGAGAATTATCACACTGTTGTGTATCAGCCTGGCTCTTACGTTTGTTCTGTCCGCAGCCGCTTTCGGCAAGGCCAGAAAAATTGAGATGGCCGGATACCTTGGCGTTCCGAATGACAAGGTGGACCAGTCCTATGACGGCGGTTTTTCGTTGTATGTAGCCGCATGGCCGCTGGTTAAGGACTATCCGGGCAACAGTTTCCAGACCGGTCTTTTCGGAACATGGATGCACCCTCATTACGATAAAGAAGGAGCAGATGCCAAATTTTTCCCCAAGGACAGACGCAAGGGGATATGGATGTATACAGATATCGAAGGTGGGCTCGGCTGGTGGCGTGACACCTGCTTTGCTACCGAAACACCCAAGTTCATCATGGGTGGCGTAGAGCTCAACTTTAAGGGGTGGGCCAACGGTCCTGGCGCAGGACAGGGACGCGACTGGGATAAACCAAAAGGCAAATACGGTGTTGCGATGCTTAGCCCATGGGTACTCTGGCCGCCGGACGGACTCAACCTTAAACAAGGTACATGCGGCCAGCTCTGGGGTTATGGGTACCTGCCTCTGCCGCTGACAGATCCTAAAACAAAGACCGCCGGTAAAGACGTACCTACCGGAAACAACTGCTGGACCCTTTTCCTTAACTCCGGAAACTTCAAGGGCCCCGTTTGCTTCTTTACTCCTTATTTCTGGTCACGCGAATCTGTTTTACAGCCCCATCTTGCCGGTGCTTTTCTCGATTCCCGTCCTTCAGGGGCTAACAGGGCGCTGCAGATGGAAACACAGCATATCCCGGCAGCAATAGCCACGGATAAAAAGGGTGATACTTATGCCCGCGTAGCTCCCACATCGTTCCCGAACAACAGGGACGGCAAACCGATCACCGTGCACAAGACCACCTCATACAACAAAAGGGCCCTGTGGGATTCGGTAGATGCATGGTTCAAAGGCGGCCCGGCAGCAAGCGGTAAGAT